>JAIEQO010000073.1 GCA_019747655.1 Gemmataceae bacterium
CGGGGTGAGCAGCGCCGCGGGGGCGAGGCCGCGGGCGGTCAGTCGATCCGCGAGGAGCCGCCGGCCGCGCTCGAGCCGGCCCTTCACCGCCCCGGCCGACCACCCGAGCCGGCCGGCCGCCTCGTCCCGGCTCAGCCCCTGGACGCAGCAGAGGAGCACCGGTAGCCGATACCGCTCGGGCAGCCGTGCCAGTTCGGCGTCGATGACCCGGAGGAGTTCCCGGCCGGAGATGTCGGCCAGCGGGTCGCCGGACGGCGGGGCGATCGGGGCGGACCGCTCGGCCGCGTCCCGCCGGGCGGCCCGGACGCGGGCCTTCTTCGACTGCCGGAGGGCGACGGTGTACAGCCAGTTGGCCAGCGGGGTTTGCCGGCGGAGCCGGCCGGCGGCCCGGGCCAGGGCCAGAAAGGTGGCCTGGAACACGTCCTCGGCGGTTTGGGGGTCGGCGAGCTGCCGCCGGGCGACCCCGAGGACGAGGCCGCCGTACCGGCCGACGACGGCCGCGAACGCGGCCTCGTCCCCGGCGAGGACGTAGCGGGCGAGGAGTTCGGCGTCGTCGGTGGCGGCGGCGAGCTGCCGGACCACGCCGGCGACGGCGGACGGAGTGACCATGTCGTGCCCCCGGTTCAGGATACCGACCTACCGGGGTACTTCCCGGGGACGGCCCGGCGGCACGGACGTGGTGTAACCTATGTGTAACGTACACCCGGAGGGACTCGAACCCCCAACCCTTTGCTCCGAAGGCAAATGCTCTATCCAGTTGAGCTACGGGTGCGGCCGGAGGTAGTCTAAGCGTGGGCCGGGCGGGGTACAAGTCCGATGGCCGGCCGCGATCGTCGAGACTATCGTTTTTTCGACATGGATCATTGGTTTCGGCGTAGGGTGTCACACCCCCGAAACCAAACCAACGGCCCCGCCCCCACCCCGGCTGACCTACCGCCCGGGGCGGCGTGGGGTTACGATCCACCCCCATGTCCACCGACCTGACCGAGCAACAACGCCGGGCCGTCGAGCACCGCGGCACGTCCGTCGTGCTGGCGTCCGGGGCCGGGTGCGGCAAAACCCACGTCCTGACCCGCCGGTACGTCTCCCACCTCGTCGCGGACGGCGCCGAGGTCGGGCAGGTGGTGGCCATCACCTTCACCGACCGGGCCGCCCGGGAGATGCGGGACCGCATCCGCGGCGAGGTCCAGAAGCTGCCCCACCCGGGCCGGCATTTGCGAGCACTGGACACGGCCCCGATCACCACCATCCACGGCTTCTGCGGCACCCTGCTCCGGCAGTTCGCCGTCCCGGCCGGGCTCGACCCCGGGTTCGAGGTGCTGGACGACGTGCTGTCGGCCAACATCCGCACCGAGGCCCTGCAAGCCAGCCTGCGCGGGCTGCTCGAAGTCCCGGCCGCGGACGCCGCCCCGGACTCGCCGGCGGCCGCCCTGCGGGAGCTGATCGTCCTGTTCGGCTGGCCGGCGGCGGTCGAGGCTGTGGACGGGTTGCTCCTCGCGGTCGACCGGCCGGCGTGGTCGAGGTGGCTGGCCCGCTCGCCGGACGACGTCGCCGACGGGTGGGTCGGCCCGACCCGACGCGCCCTCCTGCCGGGCTGGGTCGAGTACCTGTGTGCCGCATCGCCGAAGGTGGCCGGCTGCCTCGGGCTGTTGGCCCGGGTGAGGGGTGGGAGTCCGGCCGTCGCGGTCAAGCGGGACCGGCTGCTCGCCGAGGTGCCGCGGCTGCACGAGGCGGCCGATTTCACAACGGCAGTCGAGGAGCTGTGCGGCATCGCCAAAGTTCAGGGGACGAACAAGAAGGACTGGCCGGACGAGGCGGTTTACGAAGCCGTGAAGGACGCCTTCACCGACTTCCGGGCCGACCTGCCGAAGAAGCTGGCGGCGTTCGCCGGGACGCCGGAGAACGCCGCCGCGGCCGCCCGGGTCGGGCAGCTCTTCCTGCGGGTGGCGGTCGTGGCCGACGACGCCTACGCCCTGCGGAAGAAACGGGCCGGGGTACTCGACTTCCAGGATCTCCTCGTCATGGCCCGCGACCTCCTCCGTGACCGGGACGATGTGCGGTCGGCCGTCCGGAACCGCTACCGGTTCGTCCTGCTCGACGAGTTACAAGACACCGACCCGGTGCAGATGGAGCTGGTCGACCTCCTGCTCGGGGCCGGCAAGGAACACGGCAAGCTGTTCGCCGTCGGCGACCACAAGCAATCGATCTACCGGTTCCGCGGCGCCGAGGTCGGGCTGTTTCAGGAACTCCGGCGGGCGGTCCACCCGGACGGCCGGCTCGGGCTGACCCGGAACTACCGGTCGCAGCCGGGCGTCATCCGCTTCGTCAACGCCCTCTTCTCCCGGCGGGTTCCCGATTACGAACCGCTGGAGGCCGATCGGGGTGCCGCCGCTGGGGCGGCGAACGTCGAGTTCCTGTGGTCCGAACCCAGCGGGCGAGCGGGGGGCGTCAGCCCCCTGATTCCGCCGGCGGATCAGGGGGCTGACGCCCCCCGCTCGCCAAGACAGGAATCCGTCGCCGACATCCGGGCCCGTGAAGCCGACGCCATCGCCGCCCGGATCGTCGCGCTGCTCGACGACCCCACCCCACGAGTCATGGACCGGGGCGGCGAGCCCCGCCGGGTCGAGCGACGCGATGTCGTCCTCCTGTTCCGCTCGATGAGCCACGTCGCCACCTACGAGGCCGCCCTCCGCCGGCACGGGCTCGACTACTACCTCGTCGGCGGGCGGGCGTTCTTCGCCCAGCAGGAGGTGTACGACCTGCTCAACCTCCTCCGGGCGGTCGAGAACCCGCAGGACGCGGCCAGCCTCGTCGGGGCGCTGCGGTCGCCGTTCTGCGGTCTGTCCGACGAGGCCGTGTTCCTCCTCGCCGCGCATCCCGAAGGGACGTGGGCCGGGCTACACGACGCCGACACGGTGGCCGGACTGCCAGACGAACAGCAGCCCTCAACGGAACGGGCCGCCCACTGGCTGACAAGGTGGCGGGGCCTGAAGGACCGGCTGCCGCTCGCCCGGCTCCTCAACACGGTGATCGGCGACAGCGGCTACGACGCGGCCCTCCAATTCGAGTTCCTCGGCGACCGGAAGCTGGCCAACCTCTGGAAGCTCGTCGACCTCGCCCGGTCGTTCGACCGGTCCGGGCTGTTCGGGCTGCCCGAGTTCGTCGCCCGGCTGGCCGACCTGATCGCCCGGCAGCCGCAGGAGGAACAGGCGGCCACCCTGCCCGAGACGGCCGACGTGGTCAAGCTGATGAGCATCCACCAGGCGAAGGGGCTGGAGTTCCCGGTGGTGGTGGTGCCGGACATCGCGGCCGCCGGCCGGGGCGACCGCCACCCGGTCGCCCGCTGGCACCGAGGGCTCGGCTGCCTGGTCCGGTTGCCGAGTGAGTTCGAGGACCGGGAGGACGACCCGCCGCCGTTCCCGGACTTCGCCGACCGGCTCGGGCGGGTCGCCGACCAGCTCGCCGACTGGCAGGAGGACCTGCGAGTCCTGTACGTCGCTTGCACCCGGGCCCGGGACCTGCTCATCCTTTCCGCGGGGCTGCCCGAGCCGCTGGGCGGGGCGGTCGGCGGGGTCACGCCGGTGCCGCCGAAGGCCGCGACCCACTGGACGCTGGCCCTGGCCGAGCGGTTCGACCTGCGGACCGGGCGGTGCTTCGCGCAGGACGTGCGGCCGGAGGACGTGCCCGCGGTGCGGGTGGTCGTGGCGGACAAGAAAGAGGACCCCACCCCCCGGCCCCCTCCCCCGCGGGGGGAGGGGGAGAGAGAGGGCGATCTGTCGGCACAGTCGGCCTACGGGTTGGTCGAGGCCCGGCTCGGGTCTTTCTCCCCCTCCCCCCGCGGGGGAGGGGGCCGGGGGGAGGGGTCTCTTACCATCCCCCTCCCCGCCCTCGAACGCTTGGCCCGGGGCGAGCCCGTGCCGTCGCTCGCCGAGCCGTGGGACACGGAGGACGACGCCGACCGGTCCGACTGGCGGCACCCCCGCGAGCGGCTCGGGCCGGTGTCGCCGGCCGAGGCCGCCCTGTGGACCGTCCTCGACCGTTGGGACTTCGCCGACGTGGACGGCTGGGGCCAGCTCCTCGCCGACGCCGGCGGCGGGGACGACCTCCGGGCCAGGCTCCGCCGGTTCGCCGAGTCCGACGCCCGGGTCGCCCTCGCCACCGCCGACGAGCTGCACCGGACCGTCGAGTTCCTGGCCGACCTCGGGGCGTTCGCCGACGCCCCGGACGCCGGGCCGCTGACCGTCCGCGGGCTGATCGACTTCCTCTACCGCGACGCCGACGGCTGGCACGTCCTCGGCATCGACCTCGGCACGGCCGACGAGGACGACCCCTGGCGGGGCCGCCGTCCGGGGCTGGTGCTACAAGCCTGGGCCGTCCGGGAGCGGCTGGGCGAGTGGCCGTTCACCGTCCGGCTGTTCGACCTGGCCACCGGCCAGCTCGTCGCCGGCGACCCGCAGCGGGCGAAGCGTTCGGCCGTCGCCGACCACTTCCGATCCTCCCTCGAACGCCATCGGGGAAGTTGATACGCCGCCCAGAGGCGGGTAGACTGGCGGTGCTGCCCGCCTCCCCCTTCCGAGACGCCGCCGATGGACTTCCTCTCCCGCCGCGAGTTCCTCAACCGGGCCGCCATTCTGTCGGCCGCCGCAGCCGCCGGCCGAACCGCCACGGCCGACGAACCCGCCCCCGCGGCCAAGCCGGCCGGGGACAAACTGCGGGTGGCGGTGGTCGGCGTCCGCAGCCGGGGGATGGATCACGTCCGCGGCTTCGCCGGCAAGAACGGCTGCGAGATCACCACGGTCTGCGACTGCGACGAGGCGGTCATCGGGCCGGCGATGAAGACGGTCGAGAAGGCCCAGGGGCAGGCCCCGCGGTACGTCAAGGACTTCCGGAAGCTGCTCGACGACAAGGAAATCGACATCGTCTCGATCGCCACCCCGAACCACTGGCACGCCCTCATGGCGGTCTGGGCGATGCAGGCCGGGAAGGACGTGTACGTCGAGAAGCCGGCCAGCCACAACGTCCGGGAGGGTGCGGTCATGGTCGCGGCCGCCCGGAAGTACGGCCGGCTCTGCCAGGTCGGCACCCAGAGCCGGAGCAACCCCGGGATGCGGGAGGCCATCGCCGCCGTCCGCGGCGGGAAGATCGGCGCCGTCCGGACGGCCATCGGCCTGTGCTACAAGAAGCGGGACAGCATCGGCACGGCGGGCGGCCCGCAGGAGCCGCCGAAGACGATGGACTACGACCTGTGGTGCGGGCCGGCCCCGCTCAAGCCGCCGCACCGCAAGACGGGGTACGGCACCGTCCACTACGACTGGCACTGGACCTGGGACTACGGGAACGGCGACCTCGGCAACCAGGGCGTCCACGAGATGGACAAGGCCCGGTGGGGGCTCGGGGTGGACCGGCTGCCGGAGGCCGCCGGCAGCGTCGGCGGGCGGTTCGGGTACAGCGACGACGGCGAGACCGCCAACACCCAGTTCTGCGTGTTCAACTACGGCGGGCGGAACATCCTGTTCGAGGTGCGGGGGCTCAAGACCGATCCGTACAAGGGGGCGGCCGTCGGCAACATCTTCGTCGGCGACGAGGGGTCGGTGGTCTGCCCGAACTACAGCGGCGGCATCCAGTACGACCGCGACGGCAAGGAGGTGGCCCGGTTCGGGTGGGACGAGAAGACCGAGAAGTTCGTCGGCAGCGACCAGCACCACTTCGACAACTTCGTCAAGGCCGTCCGGTCGCGGAAGGTCGAGGACCTGAACTGCGACATCGCCGAGGGCCACCAGTCCGCGGCCCTGTGCCACCTGGCCAACATCTCCTACCGGCTCGGCCGGGAGCACCCGGTCGGCGGGCTGTCCAAGGGTTACGGGTACGCGAACGACGACGCCATGCGGGAGATGTCGGCCGGGCTCGTCGAGCACCTGCGGGCGAACAAGGTGGACGTGGATTCGACCGCCGGCCGGTTCGGCAAGCTGATGGGCATCGCCCCGGACGGCAGCCACTTCCCGAACAGCAAGACCGGGCAGGAGCGGGGCAACCCCCTGTTGACCCGCGAGTACCGCAAAGGGTTCGAGCTGCCGGCCCTGTGACGCACAGTCGGGTAGGGCCGGCTGTGCCGGCCGGCACAGCCGGCCCTACATTGCCCGGATGCACCGCCGACCCCGCCACCCGGCCGAGTATTACGCCGTCGCCCTCGGCGTCTTCGTCCTGTCCCGGGTGCCGCTGTTCGCCTTCACCGCGTCCGCCGAGTACCTCCTGTACCAGCGGTACGGCGAGGCCGCCCGGCAGACCTCCCTGGCCGAGTTGTACCGGTCACAGGATGTCGAGTACCCGCACCTCGCGGTCTGGCTCGGGTCGGTCTCGAGGTGGGTGGCCGACCGGCTGCCGGACGGGGCCGAGCGGCTGGTCGCCTGGCGGCCGAACAAGTTCGACGAGCCATACCTGAGCCAGACCGCGGCCGAGCGGCTCTCGGGCAGCCGGTTCGAGGTCGGGCTCGGGATCGTCCTGTTCGCGGTCGATGTCGCGTGTCTCGTCCTGGTCTACCTGATCGCCCGGCGGGCGTACCCGGCCGACGGACCGCGTGAACTGGCCGCCCGGCTGATCGCGTACACCCTCTTTACCGGGGCCCTCGGGCTGATCCTGTACGACCGGCAGGACCTCGTGGTCGGGCTGGCCGCCCTGCTGGCGGTATGGCTCCTCGCTCTCGGCCGGCCGTGGGCCGGGTACGTGGTCCTGGTGCTCGGGACGGCGTACAAGCTGGTGCCGGTGCTTCTCCTGCCGGTCTGGGTGCTGGCAGCCGCAGCGATGAAGTCGGCCCCCGGGACGACCCCGGGCCGCTACCTCCGGGCGGTGGTGGCCGAGGCCGCGGTCGCCGGGCTGATCCTGGCGGCGTGGCCGGCGGCGGTGTACGCCCTCGGCGGGGGCGAGCGGGGGTTCCTGTTCCTCACCTTCCACTCGGCCCGGGGGCTCCAGCTCGAAGCGCCGGCGGCGTGGGTGGTCTGGGCCGTCGACCCGACCGCCGAGGTCGGCCACGGCTACGGCAGCTACAACCTCCGGAGCGCCCTGGCCGACCGGGTCGCCGCCCTCTTGCGGCCCCTGATGGCGGCGTCGGTGCTGGGGACGGTGCTGATCGCGGCACGGGGATTCTGGCGGACGGCTTCGGCCCCCGGGACCGCGGGCGTCCCGCCCGCTCTCGGTCCGGGTGCGGGCCGGAGGCCCGCGGTCCCGGGGACACTCGTGTCGCACGTCGTCGCCGCGTCGCTGCTGGTCTGGCTCGGGTTCATCCTGACGAACAAGGTCGGGTCGCCGCAGTACCTGTTGTGGGTCGCCCCGCTGGCCCCGCTCCTGCCTCTGCGGCGGTGGGCCGAATGGGCCTGGGCCGCCCTCTTCCTCGTCGAACTGCTCCTGACCACGGCCGTCTTCCCGTGCGCCTACCGGTGGGTCTTCGGCCCGTACGTCCGGGACGACCCGCCGACCTGGGCCGGGCCGAACACGGCCTGCCAGTTCCTCCTGGCGGCCAAATCGCTTACCCTGGTGGTGGTGACGGCGTGGCTGGCGGTCTCCGTCTGGCGGAGCCCGTCCGTCCCGTCGCCGGAGGACAGCCGATGACTCCCGCCCTCGTGTTCGCCGGGTTGCTCGCCGCCCCGGCCGACTTCCCCGAGCCGGCCCCGACCCGGGCCGACGAGCCGTTGGCCCGGACGTACTCCCCGGCAAAAGCGGCCGCGTACCTCGACGGGGTCGGCGTGGGCTGGACCCGCGACCGCGGCTGTGTCACCTGCCACACGAATCTACCGTACCTGCTGGCCCGGCCGGCCCTGCCGGGCGACGCCGGCTACTCGGAGGTCCGGGCGTTCTTCGAGGGCGAGGCGGCCGGCTGGGCGAAGGGGGAGAAGCCGCGGGGCGACGCCTACGTGGTGGCCACCGCGTTCGGGCTGGCGTTCTCCGACGCCCGGACGACCGGGAAGCTCCACCCGGCCACCCGGGCAGCCCTGGACCGGATGTGGCAGGGGCAGAAGCCGTCCGGCGAGTGGAACTGGCTGAAGTGCGACTGGCCGCCGATGGAGCACGACGACTACTACGGGGCGACGGTCGCGGCCCTGGCGGCCGGGGTGGCGCCGGAGGGAAACGCCAAGACCGACGCGGCGAAGGCGGGCATCGAGAAGCTGAAGGCATACTTCCGCCAGACCCCGGCCCCGGACCTCCACCACAAGACCATGCTCCTGTGGGCCTCGACCGCGGTGGACGGCCTGCTGACGGCCGACGAGCGGGCCGCGGTCGTCGCCGAGCTGGAGGCCAAGCAGCGGACCGACGGCGGCTGGTCGTTGTCGTCGTTGGGTGACTACAAGCGACGTGACGGGTCGGCCAACGACCCGGCCGCCCCGAGCGACGGGTACGCGACCGGCTTCGTGGTGTACGTCCTCCGACAGGCCGGGGCGAAGGCCGACGACCCGGCCGTCGTGAAGGGGCAGACGTGGCTGAAGGCCAACCAGCGGGAGAGCGGCCGGTGGTTTACCCGCTCCCTGAACAACGACAAGAAGCACTTCATCACCAACGCCGGGACGGCCTTCGCCGTACTCGCGGTGGAAGAGGCCCGGCCCGGGCGGTGAGATGCCTCGGGTGCGGCGTGGGCCGTTGACCCCGGGGTCGGGGCCGGGTAGCCTCGTCTTCACCTGCCCTATTCCCCTCCCGGCCGAACACCCATGCCGACCCGACTCGTCGCCCTCACGGCCCTGCTCACCCTCGGCGGGTTCACGCCCCCCGCTCACCTCCGGGCCGCCGAGCCAACCCCCGTGTTCAAGGCCGGGTTCGCCGAGCGGGACATCACCCCGGCGATCGGGTCCGAGGCCCCCGGCGGGTACGGCAAGGCGTACCACCGCACCCTGCACGACCCGTGCAAGGTCCGGGCGGCCGTGTTCGACGACGGCACGAACCGCGTCGCCCTGGTCGGCATCGACGCCCTCGGCATCGACCGCCGGACGATCCTGGCCGTCCGTAAACGGATCGCGGAAAAGTGCGGCATCCCGGGCGAGGCCGTCCTCCTCGGGGCGTCGCACTCGCACTCGTCCGGGCCGCTCGTCTGGGTCTTCCCGGGCGACTACGACCACGCCTCCGATCTGGTCAAGAAGCTCGCCTACGACCACACCACCACGGCCGATCCGAAGTACGTGGCGAAGGTCGAGGACGCCCTGGTCGAGGCGGTCTGTGCCGCCAACGACGCCCGCGTCGAGGCGAAGGCCGGGGTCGGCCGCGGGGAGGAGCGGACCGTGGCGTTCAACCGGCGGTTCCTGATGCGGGACGGCCGGGCGGTCACGCACCCCGGCCAGGGGAACCCGGGGATCGTCGAGCCGGCCGGGCCGACCGACCCGGAGGTCGGCGTCATCGCCGCCTGGGACGCGAAGGGGAAGCTGCTCGGGTGCGTGGTGAACTTCTCCTGCCACGCCACCACCAGCCCGGGCGGCATCTCGGCCAACTACGTCTACTACCTCGAAAAGGTGATCCAGGGGTATTACGGGAAGGACGTGCCGGTCGTCTTCCTGAACGGGGCGTCCGGCGACGTGACCCAGGTGGACAACCGCAGCCCGTACAAGAACCCGGACCCGGAGCAGTTCGCACAGCTCGTCGGCGGGAAGGTCGGGGCCGAGGCCCTGAAGGTGTTGTTCACCCTCGACCCCGGGTACGGGGCGCTCGTCCCGGTCCGGGCGAAGGCCGAGGTGCTGCCGTTCGCCCGCCGCAAGCCGGCCCCGGAGCGGGTCGCGGCAGCCCTCAAGGTGGTCCAGACCGACCCGGCCAAAGCCGACCCGACCGAGTGGGCGTTCGCCAAAGAGACGGTCCTGCTCGACGCCCTCCTCAAGAAGGAGCCGACCACGGAGGCCGAGGTGCAGGCCGTGCAGGTCGGGCCGGCCGTGTTCCTCACCACCCCGGCCGAGTACTTCTGCCGGTTCGGGCTCGACCAGAAGGCCGCCAGCGGGTTCCCGTTGACCTTCCCGGTGTCGCTGGCCAACGGGTGCGTCGGGTACGTCCCGACGGAGGACGCCTTCGGCCCGGCCGGGGGCGGGTACGAGACCCGGCTGACGGCGTACAGCAACCTGGAGATTACTGCCGGTACGACGATGCGGGATGCCGGCATCAAGCTGGCGAAGGGCTTCACACCCGGGCCGGTGCCGGCCCCGCCGAAGCCGCTGCCGTTCGGAGGCAAGGCGTGGAGCTACGGGGACAACCGGCCGGAGAAGGAGTAGCCCGGCCCGGATTTTCATGCACCCGTCACAACCCGGCGGTATGATCGGGCGGCCCCACCGGAGGCGTCCGATGGCCGTCCGCATCAACGTCACCGCGGTCCGCGGCTGCCCGGCGGACGAGGTCCGGGCCGTCTTCGCCGAGGTCATCAAGCCGCCCTGCCCGCCGCAAGACGGGACGTGTCCGGTCCCGATTCAGGTCGAGACGGCCGAACACGGCGGGTGGGTCTGGTTCACGACGAGTGTGTGGGGCGTGTCCGCGGCCGACCTGAACCGCGGGCTCTGCCGGCTGGCCCGGCCGGGCCTCCAGTTCACCACCTCGGACGGCAGCCGGTGGTATCTGACCATCCACGGCGGGCCGCAGGGGCAGGTGCATTTCTTGCACGAGTTCGGCACCCACGACCACGAGCACACGGCCGGGTCGGTCGGCGAGGAGGACGAGTACCGGGTCGAGGAGCCGGAGGTCGACCCGGGGCTGGCGTTCCTCGAAGACGACCCGCCACCCGGTCGCCCGGCCGGCCCGAAGTCACGGTTCGAGCGGTTCGCCGACGAGCAGGCCGAGATGGGGCCTGGCTTCCCGGACGAGTTCCGGGCGGTCGCCGCCAGCTTGGAATACCACGACGCCCTGAACCGCTTCCGGGAGTGGCACGCGGCCCAGGTGGTCGCGGCCCTCGCGGGGGCCGGCATCCCGCGCGACCCGGCCGCCGTCCGGGCGGTCCTCTTGTGGGAAGGGGTCACCGAGAACGAGCGCGACAGCGATCTCGGCAACCTCCCCCGACTCCTGTCCGTTCTCGGGCTCGGCCGGCAGTGGGACGACTGGGTGCGGGACGCCGAGAAGTCGCCGGAGCCCGAACCGGCCGGCGAGGCGGAACCGCCCCCGCCGCCGGAGGACGAGGTCGGGCCGGCCCGGGCGCTGGTCGAGCCGTTGCCGCTGTCGCCGGTCGCCAGGGGGCCGGTGCCGCTGCCGGTGCGGTTCATGACCCGCACGACCTTCTTCCCCGAAGCCTGTGGTTCGGGCGAGCCGAAGGCCCTGGTCGCGGTGGACTGGGGCAGCGGGTTCGACCCGGGCGAGGTGGAGTTGGCCGAAGGGGCGGCCGGGCGGGTGCAGTGGGTCCCGGGCGGGGTCCGCGTCGGGCTGTCCGACTACCGGCATTTCACCCCGCGGAACCTCGGGGATCAACTCGGCCGGCCGCTCCGCCGGCTCCTGGCACGGCTGCCGGACGGGGCGACCCTCGACATCGGCTTCGCCAACCCCGACGCCCCGGCCCAGAACCAACGATACCGCGGAACCGTCATTGGCGGCGTCTGGCGGATCGACTCGACCCACCCGCCGCTGTCACGCGAGGTGCTGGCCGAGGCGCTCGAGCTGGCCGCCAAGCCCGGCAAGGGGCGGGCCCGGTGCGGGGACGAGGCCGAGGCGACCGCCCTGGTCGCGGCCGCCGCGACCGACCCGAACCTGACCGGCGGCAAGCTCCGGCAGAAGGGGCGGCTCGTCCGCATCGACTACGACTTCGTCGGCAACCTGCCGAAGCTGCTGTTCCGGATGCGGTACGGCGGGTGGTGGGACGTATCGGCGGCGGTCCGAGAGGTCGAGGAGGAGTTCCGCCGGCAGCGGGAGCAGGCCCGGCAGATGCGGCGGGCCGGGGCCGAGGCGGCCCGCCGGCGGGCCGCCCCGCGGGAGGCCGTAGCCCTCTACGACGGCGAACAGTCGCGGTACTGGCGGTCCGATATCGAACTGCTCGCCGACCTGGAGCAGGAGACGCGGGAGCAGTACGACGCGACCCTGGCCGGGCTGGGGTTCCGGTTCGTCGGCGACCTCGTCGCCAAGAAGCAGCGGGACATCGTCCTGAGGATTCACCTCTCGGCCGACGGCTACAGCTACGGCGTCCTGATGGCCAAGCGGACGATGTACCTCGGGTACGAGTACGTCAGCCGGTTCGCCGACGGGTCGGTGCTGACCACGACCACGAACGCGGCCGTGGACAGCCACCCGGATGTCGGCGTCTTTTATAAGACGTGCCCGGGGATGTCGGCGGCCGACCTGTACGGGAAACACCTGTGGGGAATCGGCCGGCTCCGGTCGGCCCGGGCGACCGAGCCGATGCCGCTCGACGGCACGCTCCTCGGGGTGGCGAAGGAGTTGGACGCGGCGTTCGCCCGCCGGGCCGGGGCCGGATAACGAATCCAGCCGCACGATCAGGAAGAACGGCGCACGATCAGACCAATTAAACTTGTCTGATCGTGCGCCGTTCTTCCTGATCGTGCGGCTGCCTCTCGGCGTCACCCCCGTCGAGCGGGCTTGACCTTCTCGAAGATCAGCCGGACGACGCCTTCGAGCAGCTCCAGGTACTCGGTGTTGGCGATGTCCCGGACCTGGCAGACGAGCTTCCGCCGCCGCTCGATCAGGTCGACGCAGGTCTCGACGCCGAGCTTCTCCAGCGGGCCGCCCGGCCCCTGCATGTCGAGCAGCTCCTGCACCTCGTCCGGGCGGAGGTCGGCGGCCCGGTCCTTGTTCCGGTCGAGCCAGGCAACGAGGTCGGGCAGCGTCGCCCGCTCGTACAGGAGCTTCAGCGCCTCCTCGTCGGCCGGCGGCTTGCCGTGCATCCGCGGCAGCAGCCGCTCGAGTGGGAGCGTCCGCAGCTCCCGGACGGTCAGCCCGAGGGCCTCGGCGCACTGGCTGACGGTGGCGTTCCGCAGCCGCCGCTTCGGCCCGCCGTGCAGGATCTGCCGGACCGTGTGCCGGTTCAGCTTGCTGATCCGGGCGAAGTCTTCCTGGTTCCAGCCGCGTTCTTCCAC
>JAIEQO010000349.1 GCA_019747655.1 Gemmataceae bacterium
GGGCGGGGGGCGTCATTCCTGTACCCGCCGGCGAGCCCGACATGAAGACCTGGACCAGTACCGCCCCGCCCGCCGACCGCTTCGCCGGCTGCCTCCTCGGGCTGGCCGTCGCCGACGCCCTCGGGGCGCCTTACGAGGGCATGCCCGCCCTGAACATCTTCCACCAGTTCGGCCTGCCCGAGAGCATCGTCAAGAACCCGTCGGGCGACGCCCTGCATTACACCGACGACACCGAAATGATGATCGGGCTGGCCGAGACGTTGTGCGAGTGCGGGACGGTCGACGAGGTCCGGCTGGTCCGGGCGTTCGCCGAGAACTACCACCCGGAACGGGGCTACGGCCAGGGTGCCCGGCGGATCATCGAGCGGATGTGCCGCGGCAGGGACTGGCGGGCGCTGGCCGCGACGATCTTCCCCGGCGGGTCGTTCGGGAACGGGGCGGCCATGCGGGTGGCCCCGGTCGGGCTACTGTTCGCCGCCGACCCGGACGAGGTCTGGCGGCAGGCTGCGGCCTCGGCCCTGCCGACCCACACCCACCCGGTCGGCATCGAGGGGGCGCAGGTCCTGGCGCTGGCCGTCGCCCTGTTGGTCCGGGCCGACACGTTCGACCGCCGGACGTTCTACCGGGCCCTGCTCGACCGGGCCGTGACCGAGGAGTTCCGCTGGCACCTCGGCGTCGCGGCCAAGCTCCGCCCGGGCGACCCGGTGTCCGGGCTCGGCAGCACCCTCCACGCCCACCGGTCCGTCGTCACCGCGATCCCCTGCTTCGCCGCCACCCCGACCGACTTCGAGGCGGCCGTCGGGCTGGCCGTCGGGCTCGGGGACGACACCGACACGGTCGCGGCGATGGCCGGGGCCCTGGTCGGGGCGTTCGCCGGCACGGCGGCGATCCCGCCCGGGTTGTTGGAGAAGCTGGAAGACGGACCGGCGGCGAAGGGGAGGGCGGTCATCGCCGCCCTGGCGGACAAGCTGTTCGAGCGGTACTGCGGTCGGGGTGCGGCGGGCTGACCGCCCAACACCCTGGGACCGGTCGCAACGACCACTTCCGTTAATCCAAAAATGCCACGTTCCGCATCGCCCGCGACTGCCCCTCGGTGTTCATCACCACCCGGTGCCAGACGTTCAGGGTGACGGTCGCGTGGTCCTTGTGCCGGACCCGGCCGCGGACGTACACCCCGGGGTTCCGCCGCATCGCCCGCCAGCCCCACCGGGCCGCGTGCGGGTTGCCGCTCAGGAGCTTGCGGTACTCGGCCTCGGTGATCCCGTTCGGCCGCCGCGGGCAGACCCACACCGCCTCCCCGCCGGTCCGGTAGCAGAACTCCAGGGTGTGCGGCTTGCTCCCCGCCCCGCGGGTCAGCGGCTCGTCCCGGAGGACGAGCCGGGGGTCGACCGCCATCCCCGGTTCGGGCAGGAAGAACCACTCGCCCTGGCGGACGTAAGCGGCGTTCTTCCGCCGGTAGCGCTTCTCGCCCCGCACCCCGGCCGCCACCTGGGCGGCGTGGACCTCCCCCGGCTTGAGGGCGTCCATCGCCTGCCGGACGGTCCCGGCGGCCGCCGCCTCCGGCACCCCGGCCACGAACCAGTGCCGCTCGTCGTGCCCGCACAGGAACTTGCTCTTGCCGCCGTCCCGGCGGAGGAGCAGGAGCAGGTGGCGGCTCTCCGGCCGGACGTCCACGGCCTCCAGGTCGGGGTCCTCGCCGGCCGGCGGGCGGACCTCAAAGAATTCGCCCCGGGCGTCCGTCCGGACATCCAGTGCGACGGCGGACGCCCACCGGGGCGGCTCCGGGACCTTGAGCCGGGCCCCGATCCGGGCGAAGTGCTTCGTCAGGAGTGCAACGTCCATCGCCCACCCGTTCGGTCCGGCCGCGGTCCCGACGCGGGCCGCCGAAGGAAGGAGGGGACGGCGGGGCCGAGGTTCGCGGGCGGCTGCCGCCGGCGGAGAAATCGGCGGTGGCGATTTGACACCCCCCAACTGTATGTTACTATACATATGAACCGTTCCTTCCGCGGCGCCGCGGACGGAGCGGGGCGGGGTGATGCAAAATGCCCCGTGACCGGGTCCGGCATTGCCCGGGGCGGGAGGGAAGCGATGAACGGGGAACGGGTTGCGACGCAAAACCGGACCGACCGTGACCGGATCGGAATGCAACACTTTTGCCGGACGCCTGGAAATCGTAGGCGTTCGGGCCGCCTCGGCGGCCCGCGAAAAACGAGGGGGGGAGGGGGGCACCCTCGCGGGCTACAAAACGCCTTTCGTGGAAGGGATTCCCGCGGCCCGGTGGTCCGGCTCCACGGCATGCCGCAGGGCCCGGGCACAGGCCTTGAAGACCGTCTCGACGATGTGGTGGGTGTTGTGCCCGTGGTGCAGGACGACGTGCAGGGTCAAGAGCCCGGCCGACGACACCGCCCGCCAGAACTCCTCGGCCAGTTGCGACGAGAAGGTGCCGAGCGTTTCGGTCGGCACGGCCGCCTTCCAGACCAGGAACGGCCGGCCGCTCAGGTCGACGGCGGCCGTGACCATCGCCTCGTCCATCGGCACGGTGGCGTCCCCGTACCGGCGGACGCCGGCCTTGTCCCCGAGGGCTTGGACCAGGGCCTTGCCGAAGCAGATGCCGACATCTTCGACGGTGTGGTGGGCGTCGATGTGGAGGTCGCCGTCGGCCTTGACCGTCAGGTCGAACAGCCCGTGCCGGCCGAGGTGGGTCAGCATGTGGTCGAAGAACCCGACCCCGGTGGCCACGTCGGTCTTGCCGGTGCCGTCCAGGTTCAGCGTCAGCTCGATCCGGGTCTCGGCGGTCTCCCGGCGGACCGTGGCGGTGCGGGGGGCGGTCACGGGGCCACCTCCTTCAAGAGGCGAACGGCCTCCTCGGCCAGCAGCTCGCCGACCCCGGGCCGGTACGGCGAGTTGGTCACCTCGTAGCTGCCGCGGTCCTCGAACGCCTTCGCCGTCGGGACGTAGCAATCGACCTCGTTGGCGATGGTCACCATCAGGGTGTGCTGGAACGGCGACCGCCGGCGGATTTCCAGGCCGATGGCGGTAAAGACCTCGTGGGGCAGGGTGACGACGGCGAAGTCCTTCGACAGCCGGAACACCTGGACGGGCAGGGGCCGCTTGTCGCCGGTTTCCCGCCGCATGTGGTGGGTCAGCAGGACCTGGTAGGCCTCGACCTGTTCCAGGAAGCCGGCCGTCTTCGAGCCTTCGCCGATCAGCAGGTCCTTACTCCGGGCCACGCCGTCCGGCCGGTCGGCCCGCAGCGGGGCCATCACCTCCCCGGCCCGGACCGCGAGCGAGCCGGTCGTGGCGGTCCGCTTCGCGGCCCGGAACCCGGCGGCCAGCTTGGCCGCGGCCTGCTTGGGGGTCGGGTCCGGGTCCTTAGTCGCGGCGTTGACCTGGTTGGCGTCGCCGGCACAACCCTCGGCGTAGACCGAGACGAACTCCGGGCCGAAGGTCTTGCAGAGTTCGGCTTGCAGGTGGCCGGGGTGGTCGGCCGAGAACGCCCGTCCCCCGTAGGTGGTCGTGTGCATGGCGAACGAGCAGAGCGCGGCGAACGGCTTGCCGGTCTTGGCGTCGGCGAAGACGACCAGCGGCAGGTCCTCGTCCACCGGCCCGGCCGGGCGGACGATGTCCGGGTTGAGCTTGCCGGGGTTCATCCGGACGGTCCCGTCCTTCATGACGTACCGGCGGTTGAAGGTCAGGCCGGGGACCTTGCCGGTGGCGACTTCGAGGGTGGCCGGGCGGGCGGCCTTCTTGGCATCCGCGGCGGCCTTGACGCACCCGGCCACGAACTTCGCCGGGTAGTCGCCGAGGCGGTGGCGGTCCTCCCTCCCCTCGGCCCGGGCCCGCTCGGCGAAGAGGGCCACGAACACCGGGTCGTAGTGCATCGGCCCGCCGTGGTTGTGCGTGGCCGAGACCGAGACGGCCGGGACGGGGACACCCGTTTCCTTTGCGATTCCCTCCCGGATGCTCCGGACCATGTTCCGTTCTAGGCCGCACACGTCGCAGACGACGATCACCCCGGCCGCATCACCCTGCCGAAGGTAGAGCGCCTTGGCCAGGATCGGGTCGGCGGCCCGCTCACCGAACACCTCTTGGTAGCTACCGGCCTGCCGGTAGCCGGGCGGCGGGGTCACGTCGGCGGTCGCCGCCCCGACGAGGAGGTCCGCCGCCGGAGCCGGGGTCGAGGCGAGTGCCAGCAGAACGAGCGAGCGGCCCATGCGTCAACCCGCCAGGATGGACCGCAGGTCGGTCAATAGGCGATCGATTTCGGCGTCGGTGCCGACCGAGATGCGGACGCCGTCGTAGCCGGAGTAGTCCATGTACCGGACGAGGATGTTGCGGGCCTTGAGTGCCTCATACAGCGGCTTCACCGGCCGATCTTCGCGCTGGCACCAGAGGAAGTTCGCGTCGCTGAAGGTCCACTCGAAGCCCAGCTCGACCAACTCCGCCCGCATCCGCTCGCGGGTGGCGATCACCTTCGCCCAGACGCCGCGGTAGTACTCCTGGTCTTCGATGGCGGCTGTGGCGGCGGCCAGGCTGAGCACGTCGCAGTTGTAACTGTCCTTGACCTTCACCAGCTCGCGGATGATGGCCGGATCGGCGACCGCGAACCCGAAGCGGATGCCGGCCAGGGCGTACCCCTTGCTCATCGTTCGGGTGACGACCACGTTCGGGAACCGGGCCGGCAGGTCGAGGCCGTTCTCGGCGGCGAAGTCGGCGTACGCCTCGTCGAGGACGAGCGGCCCGCCGACCGCCTCGGCGAACGCCGTCAGCTCGTCGCGGGTGAGGGCCGTGCCGGACGGCGAGTTCGGGTTCGGGAGGAAGGTGAGGTGGGCGCCGCGGGCGGGCCACGGCCGGGGCAGCCGCCAGTCGTCGGTGAACCGGACCGTCTCGAATCGGGCCCCCTGAAGGGCGGCCAGCTCGCGGTAGAGGATGTAGCTCGGCGTCGGCGATACGACCAACCCGCCCGCGGGGACGAACGCACGGGTGAGGATGGTGAGGATGTCGTCGGAGCCGTTGCCCACCAGGATGGCATCGGGGTCGACGCCGAGGACCCGGCCGGCGGCCCGGCGGAAGTCGTCGCCGAGCGGCTGGGGGTACTTGCGGAGCTTGTCGCCGGTCAGGGCGGCCCGGACCGCCTCGAACACCCGCGGGCTCGGGGGGTACGGGTTCTCGTTGGTGTTCAGCTTGACGATGTCGGGCGAGTTGAGTTGCTCGCCCGGGACGTACCCCCGCATGGCCAGGATGTCGGGCCGGATGCCGGGGGTCGCGGACACGCTCGCTCTCACTTCTTCGACGCCGCGGCCGCCGCCGGGACGGCCTTGTCCGGCTTGGGCAGCGGGCGGGCGGACGGCCCGTTGTCGGCCGCCCGGACCTCGACGCTGGCCGCGTGCCCGGTCAGCCCCTCGGCCTTGGCCAGGTACGCCACGTCGGGGGCGATGTCCTTGAGCCCCTGGCGGGTGAACCGGAGGATGCTGGTCCGCTTGCGGAAGTCGTTGGCGTTGAGCCCGCTGGCGAACCGGGCCGTCCCCCCGGTGGGGAGCACGTGCGACACCCCGGCCGCGTAGTCGCCCAGGGCGACCGGGGTGAACGGCCCGAGGAACACCGCCCCGGCGCTGTGCACCTCGTCGACGAAGGCGTCCGGGTCCTTGATCTGGAGATGGAGGTGCTCGGGGGCGATCTGGTTCACGCAGGCCAGGGCGGCGGCCTTGTCCGGGGCCAGGACCATCGCCCCGAACCGCTCCAGGCTGTCCCGGGCCAGGTCGCCCCGGCCGAGCTTGGCCAGCCGCTTCTCCAGGGCCGCCTGGACCTCGTCCAACAGCGGCGGGTACCACGTCACCAGGACGGCCACCCCGGGCGAGTGCTCGGCCTGGGCGATCAGGTCGAGGGCGACGTAGTCCGGGTGGGCCGAGTGGTCGGCGACGACGACGATCTCGCTCGGCCCGGCGATGCAGTCGATCGCCACCTGCCCGAACACCTGCTTCTTGGCCAGGGCGACGAACTGGTTGCCCGGCCCGACCACCATGTCCACCGGCTTGAGCCCGTCGACCCCGTAGGCCAGCGCCGCGACCGCCTGGGCCCCGCCCAGCCGGTACACCTCGGACACCTTCAGCTCGTGGCAGGTGGCCAGCATCTCGCGGCTGTACCCGCCGGTGGCCGTCGGCGGCATGCAGACGACGATGTCCTCGACCCCGGCGGCCTGGGCCGGGCAGACGGTCATCAGCAGGGTGGACGGGTAGGCGGCGGCCCCGCCCGGGCAGTACACGCCCACCCGCCCGAGCGGCCGGTAGCGAAGGGCCAGCTCGTGCTTGCCGGCGACGCGCATCTCGGCGTCGCGGTGCAGCAGGCCGGACTGGAACTGGAGGACGTTGTACTGGACCTGGCGGACGACCTCCAGGAACTCGGCCCCGACGGCGGCGTGGGCCTCGGACAGCTCCTGCGGCTTGACCCGGACGGCGTCGGCCTTCAGCTTCACCTTGTCGAACAGCTCGGTGTACCGCAGGGCCGCGGGCAGACCGTTGTCCCGCACGTCGTGGCAGATGCGTTCCACGGCCCGGGCCGGGGGCAGGGCTTCGCCGAAGGCCGCCTGGGTGAGCTTCCGCCCGGCGGCGGTGACGACCTCGGCGTCGGTCCGGAACTGGTCCCGAAGTTTCTTGAGCTGGGCCGCGGCGTTCGGGGCCGTCAGGTCGATCCGCCGCAGCTTCAGGGTCGGCATGGGGGGAACCGCGCGGGCGGCCGGCGACCGGGCCGGCGGTCCCGGCCCCGGTGCCCACCAGCCCGGACTATGGGGGATGGGTCTGCCCTCGCCCGGGGCCGGTGGCGAGGCGTCGCACATGTCTGATTTTCGTTATACAAACCCCGGCGGCCGGCTTCAAGGATGACGGGCGGCGGGGATCGGGATGGTGGCGTAAGCGGTTCCGAGCGAGCGGGTTGTAACGGGTGGGCGGGTCAGGGCGGGGTCACGTCCACGGCGACGAACGGGTCCGCCGGTTCGGTTCCGGATTCGTCCCGGACGCGAAGGGCGAAGACGTGTCTACCCGGGCGGAAGTCGGCTGGGAGTTTGACCACGACCTCGCGGGAAGTGACCCGGTCCGGTTCAGTCCGGAGTGTGAGCTGCTGATCCGGGACGACACCACGTCCGGTGAGCGTCACCGCTACGGTCTCCGCTCGGGCCCGGCCTTCAGCCCGGACCATGAACCTTACCTCCGCACCGGGTTTGGCGGTCTGCAGCACCGGCTCGGCCGTGACCCGGTGCGGGTTCCAGTCCCGGCGGTGGTCACCGGAGACACACAGGGCGTCGCACGCATTACCGGCCGCCTCGCCCCACCGGACCCGCCGGCGGAAGTCCTCGGCGTCGAACGCGAACGGCCCGCCGTGTTCGGCCAGCACCCGATCCGGAGCGATCTCCAGCACCCTGCGGGCGCTGGCGGCGTAGGCGGCCGGCGTACTCCGGTTCAGCCCCATCCACCCGCCCGACCCGCTGTACTGCTCCTGGTGGAACCAGTTGTCGGCCGTGAACAGCGCGTGCTTGCCGTCGATCGTCGCCTCGACCCCGGCGGTGAACCACGTCTGGCCGGGGAGGTGGTGGAACTTGAAGGTGTACCCGCCCCAATCGGCCGTCTCGCCGGCGGCGAACTCCTTCGTGAACCGGATCGGCCGGGGGTCGAGGAACGGGGCCCGGAACCGGAACGGCTCCTTCAACGGGCCCGCCACGAGGTCGAGCGCCCAGACCTGGCAGCGGTCCCGGCCGGGGAGGGTGTAGACGCCGTCGAAGTGGTCGTAGTGGGCGTGGGAGAAGGCGACGACTTCGACCGGTCCCAGCTTCTCGTCCGCCAAGAGCTTGGCGATCTGCTTGGTGCTCCGCTCGCCCCACGGGTCGAGGACGAGCACGGCGGCCGAGTCCTTCGCCCTCAGGACGTAGGTGTTGCCGGTCAGCCAGAGGTGATCCGACACCCGGGACCAGGGCTTGTCGCCGCCGCTGCCGACCTGTTCCTTCTCTACCAGGAAGGGGTATTTGGGCACGTCCCCGAGCCGGTTCGTGTACCGCTCGAAGCTCTTGAGGAACGCCGCCTCCTCGACGGCCGCGGCCGTGTCGGCGAGGGCCTTCGCACAGCCCTTCGTAATCGCCGGGCCGTGGGCCGGGTACACGGCGGCGGGGTCGAGCTTGGCCAGCCCCCGCAGCGACTCGGCGGCCGGTTTCAGCCCGGCGTCGGTCCAGTGGTCCCAGTCGATGGTGAACGGCGTCCAGAGTTTGCCCGAGGAATGTAGGGCGTCGCCGACGAAAACCAGCCGAGCCCCCTCGGTGTCTTCGGTCGGCCGGACGAGGAAGGCGAGGTGGTCGCGACTGTGGCCCGGGGTCGCCAGCGGCGTGATCGTCCACTCGCCGAACGCGAACCCCTTGCCGTCTTCGAGCGAACAGTCGACCCCGTGGACGCCCTCGGGCAGGACGAAGTACGCCGTCCGCGAGTCGCGGAGCGGGATCGACTCCGCCCAGTATCTCGTCACCCCTTCGGGTGTCAGCCACGGGGTCGCCTCCTTCGCCGCCCGGACCGGCACCCCGGCCTTGCGGTACGCGGCGGCGAACGCGGCCGTGTCGCGATGGTAGTGGGTCAGTAGGACCGCCGCCGGCTCAGCCTTCAGCTCGGCCACCGCTTCGGGCGGGACCGTGGCGTCGATCAGCAGGGCCTTCCCACCCGATACCACCGCGTAGCCGAACGGCGACTGCTTCGTCCGATAGATGCCGGGCCGGACCGGCTCCCAGTGGGCGAGCCCGGCGGCCGGCTCCCCGCGGCCCCACCAGACCGCCAGCCCGACGGCCAGCAGGCAGAGCGACGCGGTGAACACGCGGCGGGGCATGGCAGCTCCCGTTGGAATACCCGATCGTCCCCCACCGTCGTCGGCCGGTCAAGTCTTGGGGACGGGTATCACCCCGTATAAACCGATCCGTGGCCGCTTGCCCCGCCCCGCCGGTCGGGCTTAACTGGCCCCTGCACCGCCGGCCGGCCCGGCGCCCTTTCCCGGAGTCCCCGATGTCCGTCCGATGGCTCTGTGCTGCCGTCCTGGTCGCGGCCGCCCTCGCCGGCCCGGCGGCCGCCGCCGAGAAGAACAAGCGGCTGCTGCTCGTCACCCACAGCGGCGGGTTCATCCACAAGTCGGTGGTCGACGCCGAGAAGGTCCTCAAGGAGGTCGGCCCGAAGAACGGGTACGACGTGACCTGCTGGCGGTACACCGGCGACCCGGCCGGGCTGGAGAAGTACAGCGAGCGGTTCCGCGGGGCGACCGGCCTGACCGTCGAGAAGGAGAACACCGGCCGGGTGAACAAAGAGACCCTGAAGAACTTCGACGTGGTCCTGTTCTTCACCACCAGCGACCACCAGAAGGGGAACGACCCGGTGACGGCGGACGAGCTGAAGGACCTGACCGACTGGGTCAAAGCCGGCGGGGCGTTCGCCGGCACCCACTGCGCCACCGACACGCTGTACAAGGAGTCGCCCTACGGGGAGCTGATCGGGGCCTATTTCAAGGGCCACCCGTCGGGCCTCCAGGACATCAAGGTGAAGGTGGAGGACTCGAAGCACCCGGCCGCGGCCGGGTTCGCCGACGGGATGCCGTACAAGGACGAGATGTACATCTTCCGGGACGAGCCCTACAGCCGGGACAAGTTGCACGTCATCTTCAGCATCGACCCGGCGTCGTTCAAGCCCGGGGCGAACCTGGCCCGCAAGGATAACGACTACGCCATCTCCTGGACCCGGGACGTGGGGAAGGGGAAGGTGTTCTACACCTCGTTCGGCCACGCCCCGGAGGTGTGGAAGGACGCGAAGTTCCAGTCCCACCTGTTCGGCGGGCTCGACTGGGCGACCGGCAAGAAGGCCGCCGACGCCGGCTCGAAGTAGTAATCGTCGCGCGGACAGGAATGCCTGTGCCACCAAGCCCTCGCTCCGGTGGCACAGGCATTCCTGCCTGTGCTCACTTACCCCGCTCGAACACCACCTTCCCGCCCACCACCGTCAGGTCCACCTTCGTCGTCCCGATCTGGACCTTCTGGGCCGGGTCGAAGATGTCCCGGTCCAACACCACCAGGTCGGCCAGCTTCCCCGGCTCGATCGTCCCCCGGTCGGCCTCCTGCCCGGCCGCGGTGGCGCTGCCGCGGGTGTAGGCGGTCACCGCCTCGGCCACCGTGATCTTCTGCTCCGGGAACCACCCGCCCGGGTGCTTGCCGTCGAGCGGCCGGCGGTTCACCGCCGCGTCGATCCCGGGCAGCGGTTCGAGCGGGGCCACCGGCCAGTCCGACCCGAACGCCAGCACCGCGCCGGCGTCGAGCAGCGAACGGTAGGCATACGAGCTGGCGCACCGCTTTGCCCCGATCCTGCCCTCGGCCCACCGGCCGTCGTCGACGACGTGGTACGGCTGCATCGACGCCACCACCCCGATCGCCTTGAACCGGCCGTAGTCCTCCGGCCGCAGGTGCTGGGCGTGCTCGATCCGGAACCGCCGGTTGCGGGGGCCGTTGGCCTTTGCCACCTCGCCGAAGAGGTCCAACAGGGCGGCGTTGGCCTCGTCGCCGATGGCGTGGACGGCGACGCTCAGCCCGGCCGCGTCGGCGGAGCGGACGAGCGACCGCATCGCGTCCGGCTCGGTCACGAACACCCCGGTGTTCGGCGACCCGCCTTCATACGGGGCGAACATCTTGGCCGTGCTCGACCCGAGCGACCCGTCCATGAACCCCTTCAGCCCGCCGACCCGGACGAACGCCCCGCCGAAGTTGGCCTCGGCCCCCAGGGTCGCCAGCTCCCGCTGGTTGGCGATCGGCCAGCGCACGTCGATCCGGCAGGTCAGCTTCCCCTCGCGGTCGAGCCGCTGGAGCAGCCGGAACAGCTTCCGCCGTGTCGCCGGCGAACTCCCCTCCATGTCCTGCACGCTCGTCACCCCGACCGACGCGGCCAGCTTCTGGGCCGCCAGCACCGCCTCCAGGATGGCGTCGTCGGCCGGCTCCGGGACCAACCGCCCGACCAGCCCGGCGGCCGCGTCCCGCAAGAGGCCGGACGGCGTCTTCCCGTCGGCCAGCCGGTCGACCACCCCGCCCGCCACGTCCTTCGTCTCGGCCGTCACCCCGGCCAGCTTCAGGGCCGCCGTGTTGGCGAGTGACATGTGGCCGTCGTACCGGCTGATGAACACCGGCCGGTCCTTGACGTACTTGTCGATCGTGGCCGCGGTGGGGAGCTTCCCGCCGAACGCCCGGTCGTGGTCCCAGTTCCCGCCGGTGATCCACCGGTCGCGGGGCAGCTTCTTGTCGAACTCCTCCAGCCGCCGGCCGAACTCGGCCTCGTCTTTCGCGTCCTTCAGATCGACCTCGGACAGCGACTGCCCGCCGCCGAGCCAGTGGACGTGGCTGTCGTAGAACCCCGGGACGACCCGCCGGCCCTTCAGATCGATGACCCGGGTGTTCGGCCCGACGAGGGGCTTCACGTCGTCATCGGACCCGACCGCCAGGATGCGGTCCCGCCAGACGGCGACGGCCCGGGCCTCGGGCTTGGCCGGGTCGCCGGTCCACACCTTGCCGTTCATGAGTACCAGGTCGGCCGCGACCGGCGGGGCGGACAAACCGGCGGCTAGCAGCAGGGTTGCGGTCATGGCTTCACCAAGAGCAAGACCCGGGAAGTGCCCCGGGTCGGTGCGGATCGGGGAGTACCCCTCCCCCGCTCGAAACTGACAGAATCCGGAACTCTATGCCGTAACAGAACTTGATGTCGTTCGGGGTGACGCCATCCGGCAACGGTAGGACCTCGAAATCCGCCGAAACCCTTGCGCTACATCCCTTTCGGCTGACCCCTCTCCGTTGCCGGTACCGGTCACGGCCGACTCGGCCGTCCACACGCCGAATGGGCATAGTGGACAGGTGTACTTTACACCCCCGATTCGGGCCGTCAACCAAAACCCGCCGACCCGTTACAGCGGCCGGTCGGGGACGACGAACGGCGGCCGGTACTTCCGGGTCAACAGGGCGTTCGCCTCCGGGTCGTTCTTGACCTTCTCCCGGTGCCAGTCGATCTCCAGTTTCCGGCCGACCTTCAGCGTCGTCCCCTCGGGCTTGAACCCGTGGTCCTTCAGGTGGTCGGCCAGCCGGGCCAGTGCCTCGGTGGCGAACTCGTTGCCCGCGACCTTGCCCGTCGCGGCCGCCAGCGGCTCGTCCTTGCCGAGGCGGACTGAGGTGTTGGCCAGGTGACAGAGCCCCGCGGAGACGTGGCCGACGCCGATCTCGGCGTGCAGCTCGTCCGCCTTGCGGCTACGAACGCAGGCGATGAAGTTCTCGAAGATGCCGCCCGTCTTCACCGCCGCCCCGTCGGCCTTCGGCAGCGGGGCCGGCTTGTCCGAGTCCTTCGGGTAGAACTTCCCGCCGGCGACCGTCCCGGCCTCGAAGTGGAGGATGTTGCCCACGTCGGTCCCGCGGTACTTGGGCGACTTCAGCCCCCGGACCTCGAAGATCAACAGCGTGTCGCCGTAGTCCATGACCGTGACCTGGGCGTTCGGGGCCTGCCCCTGGTCGTTGTTGGCGAACCGGCCGCCGAGCGACAGCACCGTCTTGGGCCACCCGGCGTTCGGGATCATCCACCGGGCGATGTCCATCTGGTGGACGCCCTGGTTGCCGAGGTCGCCGTTGCCGAAGTCCCAGAACCAGTGCCACCGGTAGTGGACGAGGTTCTCGTGGTACGGCTGGTCCGGGGCCGGCCCGAGCCAGAGGTTGAAGTCGAGTTCGCCCGGCGGGGCCTTCGGCGGGGCGGTGCCGATGTCGCCGCGGGTGTTGAACCCGGTCCCGCCGTCCTTGTAGCACAGGGCCCGGGAGACCAGCAGCTTGCCGAGCTGGCCGGACTTGGCGACGGCGGCCAGGTTCGCCCAGCTCTGGTCGCTGCGGCTCTGGGTGCCGTGCTGGACGATGCGCTTGTTCCGGCGGGCGACCTCGACGGCGATCCGGCCCTCGTGGACGTTGTGGCTGCACGGCTTCTCGACGTACACGTCCTTCCCGGCCTGGCAGCCCCAGATGGTCATCAGGGCGTGCCAGTG
>JAIEQO010000648.1 GCA_019747655.1 Gemmataceae bacterium
GCCGGCGGGGTGGTCCGGTGGGACGCGGCGACCGGCCGGCGGCTCGGCCCGGTCCGGGTCCGGGCCCCGCTGCCCGTCCCGCCCGGGAACGAGTTGCACCACGAGTACAACCACCCGCCGGTCCTCACCCTGGCGGCCGACGGTACCCGGGCGGTCGGCCGCTACCTCCAACGGGGGGTGTACGACCTGGCCACCGGGGAGGAGTTGTTCGCCATCCCGGTCGACGACCGGGCCGGGTTCGCCATACACCCGTCGGGCGACCTGTCCCGGCTGGCGGTGGTGGCGGTCCCCGGTCACGGCCCGACGGTCGCCAGCCGGCTGACCGTCTGGGACGTGCCCGGCCAGCGGAGGGTGGCCGGGTTCGACCTCCTCGGCCACGCCGAGTGCCCGGCGGCGGCGTTCAGCCCGGACAAGACCCGGCTGGTGACGGTCACCGCGGCTGTGGACCCGGACACGATGCAGACCAAGCAGGTCGTCACCGGCTGGGACCTGACGACCGGCAAGCAGCTCGGCCGGGTGGATGTCCCCCCGAACGGGTATGTGATGCCGAACGGGCTGGCGGTGGCGGACAACACGGCCGCTCTGGTGACCGCCGCCGGTCGGGTGTGGGGGGTCGATTACGAGGCCGGGAAGGTCGGGGCCGAGGTCGATGTCGGCATCAGCAAGTGGTCCGGACCGGCCGCGTTCTCCCCGGACGGGACCCGGTTCGCCGTCGGGCTGGCGACGGTCGGGACGGGCGAGGCGGTCCTGCGGGGCTTCCCGCTCCCGGAGCCGAACGGCTGGGGCGTCCGGGTGTACGACTGGCCGCGGGGCAAGGTGCTGCGGACGTTCGCCGGGCACTCGGCGGCGGTCCTGGCCCTGCGGTTCAGCCCGGACGGGAAGCGGCTGGCCACCGGAGCGACCGACCTGACGACGGTGATCTGGGACGTGGGCGACCTGGGCGGGAAGAAGTAGCCGGCCGGCACCCCCGGACCGCGGGCGTCCCGCCCGCCGCCGGCCGAGGAGGCGGGCGGGACGCCCGCGGTCCGTCCCGGCACACGGTTCGCATCCGAAGCCGGGAGTTGACCCGGGGCAACCGGCTGCGCATTCTGACCCCGGGTCCGTCGCCAGGCCGTCCGGGGGAGCCGTCATGCAATGGGAAGGCGGGGCGGAAAGCTCCAACGTCGAGGACCGCCGCGGCCGGGGCGGCGGGGTGGCCCTGGCCGGCGGGGGCGCGGTCGGGCTGTTGGCCCTGGTCATCTACCTGTTCACCGGGGTGAACATCGGCGGCCCCCAAGGGCCCGGCGGGGGCGGCCCGGGGGTCGAGCAGGGGCAGGGCGAGGCCCCGCCGGCCAACGACCGGACCAAGCGGTTCGTCGCCACCGTCCTGAACTTCACCGAGGAGGTGTGGAAGGACGAGTTCAACAACCGGGCCAACGGGTACGGCAAGCGGTACGCCGAGCCGAAGCTGGTGCTCTTCAGCAACGCCGTCCAGACCGGGTGCGGGAACGCCCCGTCGGCGGTCGGCCCGTTCTACTGCCCGGCCGACGAGACGGTGTACCTGGACCCGACCTTCTTCGAGGAACTCGAACGGAAGCTGGGCGGGTCGAAGGCCGAGTTCTCCCAGGCGTACGTCATCGCCCACGAGGTCGGCCACCACGTCCAGAACCAGCTCGGGTACTCCCGGCGGGTGGATGAGCACCGCGGCAAGCGGGATGAGAAGCAGTTCTCGGTGAGGCTCGAACTCCAGGCCGACTACCTGGCCGGGGTGTGGGCGAACAAGGGGCAGAAGAAGTTCAACTTCATCGAGCCGGGGGACGTGGAGTCGGCGATCACCTCGGCCAAGGCGATCGGCGACGACCGCATCCAGAAGCGGTCCCGCGGGTGGGTGTCGCCGGAGGGGTTCACCCACGGGACGAGTGCCCAGCGGGTGAAGTACTTCAGCGAGGGGCTGAAGACCGGGGACGCCCGGAAGGAGCGGCTGGAGCGGTTCTTCACCGCCGAGTACGACCCCCGGCGGGGGGAGTTGGTGGACTGACTCAACAGACCCCACCCCCCGGCCCCCTCCCCCGCGGGGAGAGGGGGAGAAAGACAGGAAGAAGAGCGCCCTCCCCCCGGCCGCCTCCCCTCAGACGGGAGGGGGAGAAAGAGAGAAGGGCCGGCTGTGCCGGCCCTACGTTGGTTTGGTTCCCCCTCTCCCCGCGGGGGAGGGGGTTAGGGGGTGGGGTCCTTCCGACTCACACCAGCTCCTTGATCCACTCCGGCTTGTCGCCGGCGATGTAGTACGGCCGGCCGAGGTTGTCCCGGACGGACGCGATAGCCTCCGGGGTCGGGTCGATGCCCAGGCCCTTGTAGATGGTGGCGTACAGGTTCAGCACGCCGACCTTCTTGTCCGTCACCTCGGTCCCGTCCTTGTCCGTCTCCCCGTAGGCCACCCCGCCCTTGATGTTCCCCCCGCCGACCACCACGCTCCAGGCCCGGGGGTAGTGGTCGCGGCCGGCGTTCTGGTTGATCCGCGGGGTCCGGCCGAAGTCGCCCATCCAGACGATGACCGTGTCCTTCAGCCTGCCCCGCTGGTCGAGGTCCTTGACCAGGGTGCCCATGGCCTTGTCCAGCACCGGCAGCCGCTGGTTGGCGAGCTGCGGGAAGATGTTGTTGTGCATGTCCCACCCGCCCAGCTCGATCTGGACGCAGGCGGTCCCGGCCTCGACCAGCTTGCGGGCCAGAAGCGCCGCCCGGCCGAACCCGTTGTTCCCCGGCCCGGTCGCCCCGTACTCCTCCTTCAGCTTCGGGTCGATCGGCTTGCCGTCGGCCTCCTTGTCCAGGTTGAACACCTCCTTGCGGGTGGACACGACCATGTTCAGGGCCTTGTCGTACACGTCCCGGTGGGCCAGGGCGGCGTCCATCAGCGGGTCCTTGCCCTTGGCGGCCGGCTGGAGCAGGCCGCTTTCGAGCCGGGTGAACAGGGCGGCCCGGCGGGCGGTCCGGTAATCGTCCACCGGGGAGGCGACGTTCTCCGGCGGTTGGCCGGCGTTCTGGACCGTAAACGGGGCGTACTTCATGCCGAGGAACCCGGGCTCGCCGCGGGTCCCGCCGACCGAGATGAAGGCCGGCAGGTCGGCGTTCTTGGCAGCCTCCTCGTCGAGCCCCTGGTAGTAGGCCAGGACCGACCCGAGGGCCGGGAACGGGGTCAGCGGGTTGGGCGCGTGGCCGTGGTTGAGCAGGTACGTCCCGCGGGCGTGGTCGCCCTCGCTGGTGCTGAGCGACCGGATGACCGACAGGTGCTTGAACTGGGCGGCCACCTTGGGCAGGTGCTCGGTGATCGAGATGCCGGACGCGGCGGTCGGCTTCGGCTTGTGCTCGCCGCCGTTCGGGCTGTCCGGCTTCATGTCCCACAGGTCGATGGTCGTCGGGCCGCCGCTCATCCACAGGATGATGAGGCTCTTCTGCTTCCGCTTCAGGTCGGCGGCGTGGGCCCGGAGGTTGGCCAGGAAGGACAGCCCGGGCAGCCCGACGGCGGCCCCGGCGGCGGCGTGCTGGAGGAAGTGCCGGCGGGTGGTCCCGAGCATGGGGAAAGGCTCCACGGATGCCGGCGGGTGCGGCCGGCGGGGCGGTGGTCCGAGTGTACCCCGAAAGTCCGGCCGGGGCAACCGGTTGGGGCGGGCCCGGGGTGGGGTGAGCCCGGGGCGTCAGCCCCGGGAGGCTGTGCAAACTCAGACGGCCGCCGGGCCGCGGAAGTTCCGTAACGCGGTTGAAAACGCCCCGGCCGGGGCGAACCCGGCGTGGGGGTTGCGGCTCCGTACCCCGTTCGGGGTGTAAACCGCCCGGCCCGGGGTGGTATACACCCACTCCTCCCCGCCCGCTCGGAGAGCATGATGCCGGAGTCCGGTGAACGACGCCCCGCCCCCCGCTTGTCCCGCCCGGAATGGGCCCTGTTGCTGGTGCTGGTGGCGGTCCAGTTCACCCACATGGTCGACTTCGTCATCATCATGCCGCTCGGCAAGCGGCTGATGCACGAGTTAGACATCTCGCCCAGCCAGTTCGGGTACGTCGTCGCGGCCTACGCCTGGGCGGCCGGGGTGGCGAGCCTGTTGGCCAGCTTCGTGATGGACCGGTTCGACCGCCGGGCGGTGCTCCTGACCATGTACGCCGGGTTCGGGCTGAGCACGCTCTTTTGCGGCCTGGCCGATAGCTACGAGTTGCTCTTGGTGTCGCGGACCCTGGCCGGGGTGTTCGGCGGGGTGGCGGCGGTGGCCCTGATGGCGGTCATCGGCGACGTGTTCCCGCCGGAGAAGCGGGGCCGGGCGACCGGGGCGGTGATCTCGTCGTTCGCGGTGGCGTCGATCGCCGGGCTGCCGCTGGGGCTGTGGCTGGCCCGGTGGCAGGGGTGGGGGGCCCCGTTCGTGGCCCTGGCCGGGCTGAGCGCCGTCGTGTGGGTGGTCGGGTGGGTGCGGCTGCCGCCGGTCCGGGGGCACCTGGCGGCCGCCCGGCGGGACCCGCTGCGGGAGTTCGCCGCCGTCGCCCGGGAGCCGAATCACCTGTGGGGGTTCGCGTTCTCGTTCTTCCTGGTCCTCGGGACGTTCACCGTGGCGTCGTTCGTGGCCCCGGTGCTGGCCTCGACGAACGGCTGGGACGAGGGCCAACTGGCGACCATCTACCTGTTCGCCGGGCTGCTGACGTTCCTCGGCACGAACCTGGTCGGGCGGCTGGCCGACCGGGTGCCGCGGCTGCCCTTGTTCCGGGTGCTGGCCGGGCTGGCGACGATGTTGGCCCTGGTGCTGACCCACCTGCCGGCGGTGCCGCTGTGGGTGGCGGCGGCGGCGGTCGGCGGGTTCATGGTGGCTGCGGCCGGGCGGATGGTGCCGGCCCAGGCGATGATGCTGGGGGCGGCGGCCCCGCGGGTGCGGGGGGCGTTCATGAGCTTGAACACGGCCGTCCAGCACCTGGCGACGGGGCTGGCCCCGACGATCGCCGGGCTCATCATCGCCGAGGGGCCGGACGGCCGGCTGACCGGGTTCGGGCTGGTCGGGTGGGTCGGGGCGGCCACCGCGGTGGCGTCGCTGGGGCTGGCCGGGAAGCTGAAGCCGGTCCCGCAGGGGGCGGTTCAGGCACTGCCCGAAGTGACCGCCGAGCCGGCCCGCGAGTTGGAGTTGGACGAGACCGCCGAGCCCGCGGCGGTGGCGTGAAGAGGGAATATGCCGCACGATTGACGCAGACAGAAGACACGATCAAAACAATCGATTTTGTCTGATCGTGCTTTCTGTCTGCGTCAATCGTGCGGCTGGTTTTTGTTCCGCCGAAGCGTCCCCCACAGCGCCGCGAAGTCGGCCGGCGGCTTGGCCTCCCAGCTCATCGGCTGGCCGGTCTCGGGGTGGGTGAACCCGAGCCGGGCGGCGTGCAGCATCGGCCGGGCGGCCCCGCTCCCGTCCGGGGCCGGCTTCGAGTTCACCGCCCGGTCGTACACCCGCTCGCCGCACAAGGGAGTTCCGAGCTCGCCGAGGTGGATGCGGACTTGGTGGGTCCGGCCGGTCTCCAGCCGGCACTCGACGGCGGCGTACTCGCCCAATTCCTCCGACACCTTCACGTGGGTGACGGCCCGCTTGCCGTCCGGCGGGTTGGTCTTGCGGGTGCTGCCCCGCCGGCCGTCGCCGCGGTCCGGCACCAGCACCGACTCGACCCGGCCGGGCTCGGGGGCGCCCCGGGTGAGGGCGACGTACCGCCGGTCGGCCGTGTGCTTCTGGAACTGCCTGGTCAGGTGTTCGGCGGCGGCCGGGGTGCGGGCGAAGGCGACCAGCCCGGAGGTGTCGCGGTCGAGCCGGTGGACGGGGAACACCGGCCGGTCCGGGGCCCCGAGCAGCCCGGGCAGGAGCCCGCCGAGGGTCTTGGTCAGGTAGCGCTGGCCCCGCTCGCCGAACTCGGCCGCCTCCTCGGCGTGCCGCATGGTGGTCAGCCCGGCCGGCTTGTTGACCACGACGACGTGGTCGTCGGCGTAGACCAACTCGACATCCCACCTCGGCTCCGGCCGCCGGGGCTTCGCCGCCTCGGACCGGGCCTTCCGGTAGCCCGGAGGTTTGGCGGCCGGTTCGGCTTCCTCACCCCTTCTCCCCTTCACCCCTTCACCCGTTCGCAGCTCGACGGCCCCGGCCGCCACCACGACCTGCTTGCCGGGCTTGAGCCGGCGGGTGATGTCGGTCTCGACCTGCTGGCCGACCCGGACGTGCCGGCCCTCGACCAGCCGCTTGGCCCGCGACCAGCTCAGCCCGTAGCGGGTCCGGAGGACGGCGGCCAGCGTCTTCCCGGCCTCCCGGCGGTCGACCACGAACACCAGCGGCGGCACCCGGCACCTCACTCGACGGCGAACAGCTTGTCGTCCAGCTTCTCGGCCGGCTTGTACTCGGCCACCGTGACCGACAGGAACGGCTTCCCGTCGTGCGTCACCTTCGACGCCATCGGCACCTGCACCCCCTCGGCCGGCTTGTAGTCGGCGAAGGTGGTGAACTCGTCGACGGCCTTCCCGTCCGGCCCAATCCCCTGCCGCCGCATGGCGGACAGGAGGCCGGTCTTCTTGTCGAAGTACAGCCGCACGTCCTTCAGCCCCTTCGCCTTCACCAGCACGACGGCGCAGTCCTTGCCGTCGACCGCCGCGTCCTTCTCGGCCGCCAGGGTGAACCGGGTGGCGTCGAGCAGCGGGTACAGGAGCGACAGCTCGTGGACCAGGGCCGACTCCTTGAGTTCCGCCCGGACGGCGTCGGTCAGGGCGGTCGGCTTGCCGTTCTCGGTCTGCTTGGCCTTGTCGCCGTTGACCACCTGGACGACCTCGACCTTCTGGTCGCCGAACGCGATGGCCATCACGAGCCGGACCTTGCCCGGGACGGCGAACGCCAGGTCGCCGGTGAACCCGAGGTCGCCGGCCGGGGCGGACACCTTGCCGACCAGCTTGGACGTGCCGGCCGGGAACTTCTTCAGGGCGGCCGCCCCGCCGTGGGCGTCGACCGCCTTCTGGACGACGCCGGCCGGCGTGTCCTGGGCCGCGGCCGACGCGGCGAATGCCGCCGCGAGTGCGAGGCCGGCGAGGGTTCGTGTCATCGGCAGGCGCTCCGGGAGGGGACCGGTCCGGTTAGAATACGCCGGACGTGGTGGTGGCACAGGCCTCCCGGCCTGTGCGGCCCCAGCGGAGTTTTCCCATGCCCGCCTTCGACGTGAAGACCACCCGCCGGACCGAGTTCGTCGAGATCACCGGCGAAGTCCGCCGGGCCGTGAAGGAAGCCGGCCTGCGGGACGGGCTGTGCGTCGTCTACTGTCCGCACACGACGGCCGCGGTGACGATCCAGGAGAACGCCGACCCGGACGTGGTCCACGACATGCTCCTGTGGCTGAACCACCACATCCCGAAGGATGTGGCCGGGTTCCGGCACGCCGAGGGGAACAGCGACGCCCACATCAAGAGTAGCCTGGTCGGGCCGTCGGTCACGGTCCTGGTCGAGAATGGCGAGCTAGTCTTGGGGACCTGGCAGGGGGTCTACTTCTGCGAGTTCGACGGCCCGCGGCCGAGAACGGTTCAGGTGAAGGCCGTCGGCGACCGATACTGACGGGTGGCGATTCCACGCGGGCAGGAATGCCCGCGCCACCGGGGAAACCCATGAACCTGATCGCCCCGGACGTGCTGGCCGAGGCCCGCGGGCTGAGCGGGGCGGCACTCGGGTCGGCCGTCGCCCTCGGGCTGGGGCTGTGGCTCTTCGGCTGGCGGTGGCACCGGTTCTGGGTGGTGGCCGGGGTGACGCTGGCGGCCGGGCTGATCGGGCTGTCGGCCGGCCGGCCCGGGGGCGGGCAGGTGGTGGCGGTCGGGGTGTTGGTGGCGGTGGCGGCGGGGGTGATGGCCCTGGAACTGGCCCGGGTGCTGGCGTTCCTGGCCGGCGGGGCCGGGGCGTGGCTGGCCGCCCAGTGGGTGCTGCCGCCGGCCGCCGAGCTGTGGGCCGCGTTCCTCTGCGGCGGGCTCCTCGGCGTCCTCCTCTTCCGCCTCTGGCTGATGCTCCTGACGAGCTTCCTTGGGGTATTGATCGCCGGGCACGCCGCCGTCCTGCTGCTCAAGCCCGACCCGGCCGCGTGGGCGGGCCAGAACGCCACCCTGCTCAACGGCGGGGTGGTCGGGGCGACGGTGCTGGGGGTGGTGTTCCAGGCCCTGACCGCCCCGAAGCCCGCCGGCCGGGACGACGAGTCGGAGGAGAAGAAGGGCGGCAAGAAGGAGCGGGCGGAGGAGGGCGACGAGGACAAGCCGGCCCGGGGGTGGCTGTTCCGCCCGCTCCACCTCCGCTAGCGGATCACCCCCTCGATGCCGAGGACGTTGGCGGCGGCCAGGTCGTTGCCGAAGACCTCGTGGTTATGGAACCGCCACACCACCTTCTTGTCCCGCGTCACCTCGAAGAGCTGCGGGTTGTCCGGCCCGGCGTGGCAGTTGCCGACGATCAGGTTGCCGTTGGGCAAGACGTGTAGCGTCGTCACCCAGGCCAGGGTGATGCCCGGCAGGTCCTTCTGGCCGATGCTCCACACCTCCTTGCCGTCCTTGTCGACCTCGATGACCCGGTGGTTGTTGCCGCCGGCGATGACGGTGTGGCCGTTCGGCAGGCGGACGGCCCCGTAGACCGACACGCCGTAGGCCTCGGGGCCGTGACCGGGGGCCGGCTTGCGGTCGCCGAGCGACAGGGCGTACTCCCACACCTCCTTACCGGCCCCGTCGTACTCCCGCACCGCCCCGTCGCCCTCGTGGCAGACGAGGTAGTTGCCAGTCGGCAGCTTCCGCACCATCCGGGTGTCGCGGTGCGGGTCTGGGTTCTTGACCGTCAGCGGCACCTCCTTGACGACCTTCCCGTCCTTGTCGACCTCGACGATCCGCCGGTTGCCGCTCTCGGCCACCATCGTCTTCCCGTCCGCGAGCCGCTGGAAGGCGTGGACTTCGACGTGCTTCTTGTTGGCCGGCGTCGGCTTGGCCGTGTACGTCCACACGACTTCCTTGTTCGGCGTCATCTCGACGACCGTGGCCGGGGCGGTGTGCAGCAGGAAGTTCCCGTTCGGCAGGAGGTGGATGTCGTGCGAGCCGTGCTTACACGGCACCTCCCACTCGACCTTGCCGTCCGCCCCGACGAGGGCGACGCGGCCCTTGTCCTGGGCCAGCACGCGGTACTTCGGCGGGTCGGCCGCGCCGAGGGCGAGTGCCGAGCCGAGGGAAAGCGCCAGGGTGAAGACGAATCGCACGGGTCTCTCCGGAAAAGCGGGCACGCGGATGACGCGGATGGGAGCGCGGATCACCGCGGATAGAATCCTGATTCTGGTCTGATCCGCGTTCCTCCGCGCTCCCATCCGCGTCATCCGCGTTACGTTTTGCTCGCCCCGATCAGCCGGTCGAACTCGGCCTTGAGCTTCGCCCCGACATCCGGCCGGACCATGCTGACGTAGGCGATCATCCCTTCCAGCCAGGCCCGGAAGTTCTCCCGGCCGTCCCGGTTCTGGGCGTCCAGACCCTCGGCCTTCGCCCGGTGCAGGACGGCCCGCAGCCGCCGCAGCTCGTCCCGGCAAATCGACGGCTTGTCGTTGACCACGACCCCCGTGACCGATTGGGCTATGCTCCGCCGCATCACCCGCGACTTCTTCTCGTTGACGGTGAACCCCTCGTCCGCGGCCAGGTGCCGCACCCGGGCCATCAGGTAGCCGACCTTCTCCTGGAACTCCGGGCCGCCGGAGAACGTCAGGTCGTCGGCGTAGCGGGTGTAGGCGAGGCCGAGCTTGGCGGCCAGCCCGAGCAGCCGGGCGTCGAGCTTGCGGGCCACCTGGTTCGACAGCGCGGGGCTGGTCGGGGCCCCCTGCGGCAGCCCCCGCGGCCCGGTGGCCACCTCGTACTTCACCCCGGCGTAGGTCGCCGTCGTCCGCGGGCATTCGGTGCAGAGCAGCGCGAACACGGTGGCCACGCTGCCGGAGTAGCCGTGCCGCTCGAACGCCGCCCGGACCCGCGGGAACGGGATCGACGGGAAGAAGTTCTCCAGGTCCATGTTCAGGACGACCGCCTTGCCGACGTGCGGCCCGGCGTTCGACACGATGCCGCGCCCCGCGACGAACCCGTGGGCCGCCACCGGCACCGGGAAGCGACTCACCACGTTCGCCAGAATCCACCGCTGGGCGGCCTTGAGCGTCTTGTGCGGGGCGGACAGCACACGCATCCCGCCGGACCGCTTCGGCACCTCGAACTTGACGTAATGCGTCCGCGTGGCGGCCTCGGTGTGGAAGGCCAGCCAGCGGAGCTGCTGGATGCTCAGCCCGAGGGCTGAGGCGACGTCGGCCGGGGTGTGCAGGACCGGCAGCCCGAAGTCGGCGAGCCGGGCCTCGTCCGAGAGCCGCAGGTGCAGCCGGCCCGAGACGCCCCGGCCGAGGAAGACGATGTCGGTGGCCCGGCGGTGCTTGACCTCCTCGGCCCGCCGCTCCTCCCGGGCCTTCGCCTCGGCCTTCTTCTGCTCCTTGAGCCGGGCTTTCGCTTCCCGGTACGCCTGGACGGCCGCCTCGCCGGCCATCCCGGCGAACCGGGCGATCGGGTCGCCTTCGGGCTTGGCCCGGGCGTACTCGTCGCCGACCCGGTGAATCTCGATGAGCTGCTCGGGGGTGAGCAGCCCGTGGGCGACGAGGGCCCGGTCGATGAGCTTGGTGCGGGGGTCGTTGGCGTCCGGGATGATGCTGGTCCGCCCGGTCTGCCAGGCGTTCCGCATCAGGTTGCCGTCGGCCTGGGCGGACTTGAGCAGCTCGCCGCGGGTGATCGGCAGGAAGTCCGAGGCGGCATACGGGTCGGTTACCGGTTGCGGCTCGGGTGTGGTGGGTGGTTGCGGCGAGCGGGGAGCGTTAACCCCTTGTTGGGCCGGCTGCGGAGGGGGTGGAGGGCTCGGCGAGCGGGGGGCGTCAGCCCCCCGAGCCTCGGGCGTCGGCTCCGGGTCGGGCTTCGGGGTGCGGCGGAACAGCCAGTCGTACAGGCTCATGCCGGCGAACCCCGAACACGGGCGTGGAGGTCAGGAATCAAGGGCGGCCGGCCCCGACTTCATCCGCCGACCGGGGGCGTTCCTGACCGCCCGAGAGTTCAAGGGAGGGGTTGGATACGCAGGTTGGCACAGTCCGCCCCTCCCTTGAACTCTCGGGCGAAAAGACCAACGCCTCCGGGGACGCAATCGCAAGCGACTCCAAACCGCGGCGGACCGCCGCAGCAGTGGTGAGGCTCGGGAACCGGCCGCCCAAGTTTGTGTCCGGTGAGCGTCGGGCCGTCAGGCCGACGGTGCGTTCATGGACCGTCGGCCTGACGACCCGACGCTCACCGGTAGTTAGTTCGCAAACCGCCTGTACCACGTCTCCAGTGTGGCCCCGGCCTGGTCGACGCCGAGGGCCTTGTTGCGGATCGCTTGCAGGTGCCGGCACGGCCCCTTGCGGAGGCCGCCGGTGTAGAAGTACGAGCAGCCGCACTTGCCCCCGACGATCCGGTCGTCGGCGTTCAGCAGCAGCTCCGACGGCGACCGCTGGTCGGCCGTGCCGACGATCTTCCGCAGCCCCTTCGCGTCGACCGTGTCGGCGGTGATCTTCACCTTCCGGGTGTCCATCGCCTTCGCGGCCACCGTCTCCGGGTTCTCCGGGCCGATCACCTCGGCCGACAGCGTGACGGGCATGACCTGCCGCCAGCGGTAGACCTCGTGCGGCAAGTCGTGGATGACCTGTCCCAGGAGAGCCAGCTTGTTCAGCCCGGCCGATACCGCCGGGGCCGGGGCCTTCGTCTTCGCCGCCAGCGCCGGCAGGGTCCAGGAGGTGTCCTCGCGGAACGCGGCGGCGATCCCCTTCATCACCGCGTCCGACGGCTCGGCCGGCGGGGCGAGTTGGTCGAGGGCGCTGCCGCCGCTGGTCCAGTCGTTGGTCGTCCATCCCGAGAGGCCGAGCGTCAGCTTCATCTCGCCCATCCGCATCACCCAGAAGCTCGGCAGGCCGGTGCCCAGGAGGTACACGTCGGCCCCGTCGAGCAAAGGCAACAGCCGGGCCAGCACCCGCAGCCGGTCGCGGCCCCAGGTGCGGATGACCTCGGCCTTCGGTCCCGTATACGGCACGTCGTGCAGGACGATCCGCTTCTCCCACGGCTCCAGCACGATCGTCGTGGGTTGGCCGGGGGTTAGTTCGAACCGCACCGCCCGCGGCGAGGTCCGGGCCTTGTGCCGCTTGAGGAACGCCAGCACGGCGTACACGCCCTCCCGGCTGACCGGGACACGCCGGGCCGGCAGGCTCATGGCCGATTGCAGGGTGGCGAAGCCCCGCAGCCACGACTGCGGCAGGTCGATCTTCTCCTCGCGGTAGGCCGTCTCGTCGGCCTTCGTCTGCACCTCGAACCCGACCGGGTCGATCGTGAACCGCGTCTCGCGGTAGCTGCGGATCTCCTGGAAGTGCTCGTACAGCCGCCACGAGTAGTCGACGTTGGTGGTGCCGAGCGACACGTCGGCCTCGGCCGCGAAGGCGTCGCGGTCCACGGTCAGGCAGCCGTAGCTGCTCTCGTCGCTGCTGAAGCACTCGAAGAACAGCACGTCCGGGCTGACGGTGATGACCGGGTCGCACGGCATCAGGAGCCGCCAGAGCTGCGGGTCCTCGCGGGAGAGGTACTCGTTGTACTTCATCCGGGCGTCCCAGTACCGCTTGCGGCACCGGTCGAACTCCTTCTCCAGGCCCGGCGGCATCGGCGGCGGCTTCTGCCCCGCCAACTCCGCCCGCTTGGCCCTGGCGGCTTCGGAGCGGATGCGGGCCTCTTTGGCCTTCTCCTGCTTCTTCCAATCCTCGTAGGCGGTCTTGTCCTTCGGCTTGAACCGCAGGTCGGAGATGACGACATCGTGCAACGCCGACACCGCCTCGCGGAACCGGAGCGGGTGCCGCAGGGTGCCGACGAAGCTGACCCGGTCGCGGCGGAGGTTCGGGGCCAGCGACACCGCCACCCCGACCGCCGTTTGGGCGACCGTGCTCCGACCCCGGTACGCGGTGGCGAGCTGCATCGACGACTCCGGACCGGTGAGCGTCGGGCCGTCAGGCCGACGGTTGTGCTCGGCACCGTCGGCCTGACGGCCCGACGCTCAC
>JAIEQO010000319.1 GCA_019747655.1 Gemmataceae bacterium
GGCCGGCCCCCGGCCCGAGGAGAGGGCCGAGGCGAAGGCGGCGGCCGACGCCGCCCGGGCCCGGGCGGCCCAGATGCACGCCGGCGCCCGGGACGAGGAGAAGAACCGGGTCCGGCACGAGCTGGACGCGGCCGCCGCCGACGAGCGGCAGGCCGACGACGACCTGGCCCGCCACCGGCAGGTGTACGGGGCGTCGGCCGGCGGGGCGATGGACTACCAGAACGCCCTGACCCACCGGGACCGGGCCCGGAGCCGGACCCGGGCCGCCCGGGCGGCCTTCGACCTGGCGATGAACGGCTACCGGCCGGAGGAGGTCGCCGAGGCGGACGCCGAGGCGGCCAAGTTCGAGGCCCGGCACGAGCTGCTCCGCAAGGGCACCCGGGACGAGGACAAGGCGGCCGCCGCGGCGGCCGAGGCCGGGGCGGCCGCCGAGTTGGCCGAGGCCGAGGCCCAACTGGCGGAGGCGGTCGTCGTCGCCCCCGAGCGGTGCCTGGTGGAGGTCGTGCCGGTCCGGCCCGGCGACCTCGTCCCGGCCGGCCAGCCGGTCGTCCGGGCCCTGCGGGCCGACGACCTGTGGGTCAAGGCGTTCGTCCCGGCGACGGACCTGGGCCGGGTCCGGGTCGGCCAGCCGGCCGCCGTCACGACCGACTCGTACCCCGGCCGGCGGTTCGCCGGGGAGGTGACGCACGTGGCGGCGGCGAGCGAGTTCACCCCGCGGAACGTGCAGTCGGTTGACGAGCGGCGGCATCAGGTGTTCGCCGTCCGGGTCCGGGTGGCCGACCCCGGCGGGGTGTTCAAGTCCGGGATGGCGGCCGAGGTGTTCCTGGCCCCGGCGGAGGAATGAGACCCAGGGCTCACGCCCTGGGCTACAAGCGGTCGCCCCTCCGGGGCTCCGAGGGCCGCAGGCCCGACACAGCAGAGCCCGGGGGGACAGCCCCGGGTCCCGAGGGGAAGAGCCATGACCCCCGCCCTGGCCGTGGACGGCGTGTCGATCCGGTTCGGCGACTTCACCGCCGTGGACCGGGTGTCGTTCGCCGTCCGGCCGGGCGAGGTGTTCGGGCTGCTCGGGCCGAACGGGTCCGGCAAGACCACCCTCATCCGGGCCCTGTGCGGGCTGGTCCGGTTCGCCGCCGGCCGGGCCGACGTGCTCGGCCGGGACGTGAGCCGCGAGCCCGAGGCGATCCGCCAGGAGGTCGGGTACATGTCCCAGAAGTTCTCCCTGTACGCCGACCTGACGGTCCGGGAGAACATGGCCTTCTACGCCGGCATCTACGGGCTGCCCGGGGCCGAGGCCCGGGACCGGCAGGCCGAGTTGGTCGAGCTGACCGGCCTCGGGCCGTACCTCGGCCGCCGGGCCGACCGCCTCTCGGGCGGGTGGAAGCAGCGGCTGGCCCTGGTCTGCGCCCTGCTCCACCGCCCCCGGGTGGTGTTCCTCGACGAGCCGACCGCCGGGATCGACCCGGTCGCCCGCCGCGACCTGTGGGACCTCCTGTTCCGGCTGGCGGCCGAGGGCGTGACCCTGTTCGTGACGACGCACTACATGGACGAGGCCGAGCGGTGCGGGCGGGTCGGCTACCTGTACCTCAGCCGGCTCCTGGCCCTCGGGACGCCCGACGAGCTGAAGCGGCTGCCGGCCGTCACCCCGCCGGGGACCCGGCGGGTCGAGGTGGTCGGGGCCGACGTGGCCGGGACACTCGACCGCCTCCGCCGGCTGCCGTTCGTCCGGGAGGCGACGATCTTCGGGCAGGCCGTCCACGCCCTCGTCGCCGACGGCGTCACCGCGGCCGACCTCGGGTTGCGGGCCGACCAGGTCCGGCCGGCCGACCCGAGCCTGGAGGACGTGTTCGTCACCCTGGCGAAGGCCCAGCAGGCGGCGTGAGGCGGTGGTCGGCGACCAGGGGTTTGCACCCCTGGCTACCGTCACTCACCCCTCCGGGGTTCGGACCCGATCCGCCGGAGCCCCGGAGGGGCGACCGAGGGTAGCCAGGGGTGCAAACCCCTGGCATCGTTGAACGGAGCTTCCCATGCCCGCCGCGACCTCCCTCCGCCGGACCGCCTCGGTCGCCCGGAAGGAGTTCCTGCACATGCTCCGGGACCGCGGCACCCTGTTCTTCGCCCTGGCCGTCCCGGTGGTCGAGCTGTTCATGCTCGGGTACGCCATCGACACCAACGTCCGGCACATCCGGACGGTGGCCTACGACGCCTGCCGGACCCAGGAGAGCCGGGCCCTGCTGGCCGCGTTCGAGAACTCCGACCACTTCGACGTGGTCGAGCTGGTGTACCGGGACGACGACCTGTCCGGGCGGATCGTCGCCGGCACCGCCCACGTCGGGCTGAAGATCCCGGAGGACTACTCCCGCCGGCTGGCGGCCGGCCAGACGGCCGAGGTGCTCATCCTGGTGGACGGGTCGGAGTCGGCGGTGGCGTCGACCGCGGTGAACGTCGGCGGGGCGGTCGCCGTCCGGGAGTCGCTCGCCCGGGTGCTGGCCGACCGGCCGCCGCCGGTCGAGGCCCGGCCGCGGGTGCTGTTCAACCCGGACACCCGGACGGCCAACTTCTTCATCCCCGGGCTGATGGTGCTGCTGTGCCAGATGACGGGGTCGATGCTGACGGCCGCCGCCCTCGTCCGGGAGAAGGAGCAGGGCACCCTCGAGCAGTTGTACATGACCCCCGTCCGGCCGGGCGAGCTGATGGTCGGGAAGGTGGCCCCGTACCTGGCCCTGTGCTTCGCCCAGTTCCTGACGATCGCCGCCCTGATGCGGGTGGTGTTCGGGGTCCCGGTGGCGGGGAACGCCCTCACCCTCCTGGCGATCAACCTCCCGTTCGTGCTGGCCGCCCTGGGGATCGGGCTGATGATCTCGGCCCGGGCCGCCACCCGCGAGGAGGCCAGCCAGAAGGTGATCGGGAGCGTCCTGCCGTGCGTCTTCCTGACCGGGTACATCTTCCCGGTCGAGGGGATGCCGGCGGTGCTGCGGCCGGTCTCGCAGGTCATCCCGACGACCTGGATGATCGACGCCGCCCGGGGGGTGATCCTCCGCGGGGCGGGGTGGGCCGAGCTGTGGCCGAACGCCCTGGTCCTGTCCGGGATGGCCGTCGTGTTCCTGGCCCTGGCGGCCGTCCAGTTCAAGAAGCGGGTGACGTGACCGGCGTTAAGGCATCCATCCTCGTCACCGCGGTACGCTCGCAGGCCGGTGCGAGCAAACTGGTTGCAGGTGTCGCAATTGCCACGCGAGACCGGGCCGTCGGCCTGCCGCCGGTCGTCTATTTTTCTCTGACGCCGTCAGGGGTTGCGCCGCCCCGGCCGCCCGCCCCGTCCTACCTCGCTTGGCAAGGCGCCGGCCGGGCGGTACAACGGAGGAGGCCACGAACGGCCCGCCCGCCCCCCACGGCCCGCCCCAGGACGGCGGCGGCGCCGGACGCCAGAGGTCCAACCCACATGGCGCGTCGCGGCGCCGACCCGGACGGTGGCAGTAACGGCGGTGGCAACGGGAAGTCCGGGGTCGTCGGGGCTCGCCGGTCGGACCGGTTCCTGGCCGGGTTGCAGGACGCCGACCGGGTCGTGTTCGTTTCCCACGTCCAGCCCGACCCGGACAGCCTGGGCAGCATGCTCGGGCTGGCCCACCTGGTCGAGCACCGGCTCGGCAAGCCGACCGTCATCACCCGGGACGGGCTCATCAGCCGGGCCGAGAACCAGGCGATGGTCGCGGCCCTGCGGCTCGACCCGGTCCCGGTCGAGGACGTGGACTGGGCCCCGGGCGACGCGGTGGTGATGGTCGACAGCCAGCCGCGGACCGGCCGGCACACCATCCCCGAGTCGGTCCCCCTGTACGCCGTCATCGACCACCACGACACCCCCGGCGACCTGGACGGTGTCCCGTTCACCGACATCCGGCCGGCCCTCGGGGCGACCTGCACCCTGGTCACCAAGTACCTGACCGAGCAGGAGGCGCCGATCCCGGAGAAGGTGGCGACCGCCCTCTTGTACGCGATCGAGACCGAGCTGACCGGGTTCCCCCGGGAGGCCGGGCCCGCCGACGACGCCGCCCTCATCCAGCTCTACCCGCTGGCCGACAAGGACCTGATCGCCCGCATCCGCAACGCCCGGCTGCCGCACAGCCACTTCGAGTGCCTCCTCCAGGCCCTCCAAAGCTCGTTCGTGTACGACCGGCTGATCCTGAGCTGGGTCGACGACCTGCCCCAGCCGGAGCAGGCGGCCGAGGTGGTCGACTTCCTGATCCGGTTCGAGGAGGTCGACTGGGCCGTCTGCGGCGGCGTCTGCGGCGACCAGCTCGTCCTGTCGGTCCGGGCGTCCACCCCGGACGCCAGGGCCGGGGAGGTCCTGCGCCAGGTTGTGGGCCGGCTCGGCCGGGCCGGCGGCCACGACCGCCGGGCCGGCGGGTGCATCCGGCTCTCCAGCACCGCCCCGTCGGCGGTGGACGAGTTACAGTCCGAACTCCGCCGCCGGTTCCTCAAGGCCCTGAAAATTGAGGACATCCGCGGCCAGCGGCTCGTGCCCTTGCGGGACATGCTCCAGAACCTCCAGTCCTGACCCCGGGCCCGGCGGCTCGGTCCGCAGGGGTCGGCAACCGATCGCCCCACCGCACCGCCCCATGCCCGACAGCACGCCGAGCCCGCCGCCGATCACCCCCCCGGCCCCCCGGGCCCGGCGGGGCTGCCTCCTGCCGCTCGTGTTGGTCGCCCTGTTCCTGTCCCTGTTCGGCAACGTCCTGCTCTTCGTCCTGCTCGCCCGGGACATCGGGTCGGCCTTCGACCCGGACCCGGCCGCCCTGGACGAGCGGTTCCTGCTCGGCGACCGGGACGCGACCGACCGGGTGGCGGTGATCCGGATCGAGGGGCTGATCGCCGACGCGACCAGCGGATACCCGATCCGGCAGATGGAGCGGGCCGCCCGGGATCGGACCGTCAAGGCGGTCGTCCTGCGGGTCGACAGCCCGGGCGGGACCGTCACCGCCAGCGACGAACTGTACCGGTGCCTCGTCGACCTCCGGGACAACACCGGCCGGCGGTTCCCCGGGACCGGACCGAAGCCGGTCCGGGTGTCGATGGGCGGGCTGGCGGCGTCCGGCGGGTACTACGTGGCGATGGCCGGCAAGCCGGTGGCCGCCGAGCGGACCACCATCACCGGGTCGATCGGGGTGTTCGCGGCCTTGCCGAACGTGGCGAAACTGGCCCACGACAACGGGGTGAAGGTCGAGCTGGTCAAGGCCGGCGGAATCAAGGGGAGCGGGTCGTTTTTCCACGACATGACGCCGGAGGAGCGACAGACCTGGCAGGACACGGTCGACGCCGCCTACGACACGTTCCTGGGGGTGGTGGCCGCCGGCCGGGGGCTGCCGCCGGACCGGCTCCGGGACGAGGTGGTGATCGGCACGACGATCCCCGAGCGGGACGAGAAGGGGAACCCGAAGGTCGTCGACGGCAAGCCGGTGACCGCCCGGTACACCCGCAAGCGGGCCGACGGCGGCACCTTCACCGCCGACCAGGCGCTGAAGTTCGGGCTGATCGACGCGGTCGAGGACCTGCCGGCGACCGTCCGGGCAGCCGCATCCGCAGCCGGGCTGACCAAGTTCAAGGCCGTCACCTACGACCGCCCGCCGGGGCTACTCGACCTCGTCCTCGGCGGGCAACTCCGCGCCCGGGCCGAGCCGTTCGACACCCGAACCCTTTCGTCCGCGCTAACGCCCCGGCTCTGGTATGTCTGCCCCACGGCCGACGGGGCGATCTTGACCAATCACCCGTAACTGATTCGTAACGTGGTAGTTCGGTACGGCCGGGCTGCCCCATTTCGCTACACTGGGCTTCAGATTGTCGCCGGGTGCTTGCGGCCCGAACCGACCCGCCCGGCCGATCGTAGGAATTCCGAGTCCGCCCCGCAAACGGCATTGTCCTTGCTTGCGTTGTTGTCCGGAGTTGGAAGCCGAATCCGGATAGAGGCCGAATCCGTTTCCGAGGTTGCGGGCTCCAACGGTCGGATCGTCCGAGTTGGTGGCGGGAAAGACCGGGGCCGAACTCCGGTAGCTCCCGACGCGACCGCAGGACGATCCCCATTGAGACGGGGCCGGTGACCCGAGACGGGCTGAGATTCACACCCCACCCTTCGGTTCCCCGCCCTACCCCCATACCCCGGCTCCCACCGGTAACAACCGGCCGGAACCGTTGCCCCCTCGGAGGTGGCGAGCCATGGCACGAAACGACGCCCTGTTAAGACTCCATAAGACGCTCCTCGTCCGGCGGACCGAACTCCGCAAGCGGCTCGGGGTGGAGCTGAGCGACCTGTCCCGCGGCAAGCAGCCGTCGGGCGACGCCGCCGACGTGGCGTTCGAGAGCAGCGGGGAGGAGATCGCCACCCAGCTCGCCGAGCTGGAGGCGAAGGAACTGGCCCAGGTCGAGCGGGCCCTCCGCCGGCTCAAGCAGGGGACCTACGGGAAGTGCGAGGCCTGCTCGGCCAAGATCCCCGTCGCCCGGCTCAACGCCCTGCCGTACAGCACCCTGTGCATCGCCTGCCAGCGGGAGATGGAGGCCGACGGCGGCTGGGGGAGCGCCCGGGGCGACTTCGACTGGACCCGCATCTCCGACCACCGCGACCCGATGGCCGAGCGGGAGGTGAACATCGCCGACCTGGAGATCGACCTGAGCAAGTAACGCCGGTCGTCCCCGGAACTCCGCGCCCGCGGCCTGCACAGGCCGCGGGCTTTTTTCGTGCCGCGCGGCCGGGGCGGTCGCGCCACCCGGGGTTTTCCGCCGGTTGGACTCATGGTGCGGTCGGGGGACATTTACAGTGAGTACGCCCGCCCGAGGCTTCGGGCGGGTCCAACTACTCCCCCGGTCCACCGCCATGCTCAAGCGATTCGGTGTGCTGTCGGTCTGCGGCGGGTGCGCGTTCGTCGGCGGGCTGGCCGGCGTGTCCTTGTCGCGCGGGCCGGACTCCCTGGCCGCCCCGCCCCTCCCGCCGGCCCAGACGGCCCAATCCGACCGCCCGGTCGGCGGCACCGACGCCCTGGGCGAGCGGTTCCAGGCGGTCGTGAAGAAGGTCGGCCCGGCGGTCGTGGCCATCGACGCGGTCAAGCCCCCACCGCCCGCCGGGTCGGCCAAGCCGAAGGAGGAGTCCGGGTCCGGGGTGATGGTCCGGTTCCCGGGGGTGGCCGGGACGGTGGTGGTGACGAACAACCACGTGGTCGGCGACGCCCCCCGGGACAAGGTGTACGTCACCCTGTCCGACGGCCGGATCGTCCAGCCGATCCGCATCCTGCCCGACCCGGAGTCGGACGTCTCGCTCCTCCAGATCGCCGACGAGGCGGTCCAGGCGGCCGAACTGGGGGACAGCGACCGGGCCGCCCGCGGCCAGTACGTCCTGGCCTTCGGCAGCCCGTTCGGGCTCAACCAGACCGTCACCCACGGGATCGTCTCGGCCACCGACCGGGGGCAGATCAGCCTCGGGTCGACCATCCGGATCAAGGAGTTCCTCCAGACCGACGCGGCCATCAACCCCGGCTCCAGCGGCGGGCCGCTCGTGGACCTCGACGGCCGGGTGGTCGGGATCAACACCGCCATCGCGTCCCAGAGCGGGAATAACACCGGGGTTTCGTTCAGCATCCCGGTGAACCTGGTCAAGCGGGTGGCCGCCCAGCTCTTCGAGAAGGGGGTCGTGACCCGTGGCTACCTGGGGGTGCAACTGGCCACGACGCTGGACCCGGCCGAGGCCATCCGGCTCGGGCTGAACCGGGTGTGCGGGGCGCTGGTCGAGATCGTCCACCCGGGGACGCCGGCGGCGGCCGCGGGCCTGCGGGTCGGGGACGTGGTGCTGAAGCTGGAGGACGTGGACCTGCGGGACGAGAACCACCTCATCAACTTAGTGTCGGCCCTGCCGCCGGGGCAGCGGGTCCGGCTGACCGTCTGGCGGGACCGGCGGGCCCAGCCGGTCGAGGTGCTGGTCGGGGACTGGGGGCAGAAGAGGCCGGCCGCACGGTGAGCGCGGGGAACGGCGGCGGTCGGTCGGCGATGCATGGTCGTCCGCCCGCGCCGGCCGTGCGGCCGGGTACACGGCCGGCTCAGTCCTCGTCCCGGGGCTTCATCCGCAGGAAGATCATGATGCCGATCAGGGCGAGGAGGGCGGCGCCCATCCCGACCATCACCCAGGTGTTGCCCAGGAAACCCATGATCGCGTCCATCGAACCGGTCCTTTCTCTGGCGGGTTGAGGGGGCAGCGCGGCCGGGTCGGTTGCGTATCCGCCGGATGATGGCGACCGCCGGGCGTCAATCGCAACCGTGTTCTACCTGCCCCTCTCGGGCGAAGCAAGGGTCCCACCGAAAATCTTCACCGGCCCGAACCCGTTGCCGCTCCTTGCCGTCTGGCCTGTCGGTCCCGAAGAAAGACGTTTGCGGACCTCTCCCGGTCCGGGCCGTTCGGGACGGCCCGTTTCCCACCGCCCCCACCACATTTCCGAGCGGGTGACTCCGACGATGAACGAGACGGCCGGCCTGCGGCGGGTCCGAAGCGGCGAGCTGCTCTTTACCGACGAGGTGGGCAAAGACGCCTGCGGGATCGGGGGCGTCGCCGCCCGGGACGGGAAGCCGTCGGCCGAGGTCCTGCGAAAGGCCCTGCTCGCGCTCAAGTGCATGGAGCACCGCGGCGGGGTGTGCGGCGACGCCGGGGACGGGGCCGGGCTGACGGCCGTGCTGCCGCAAGCCTTCTTCAAGGAGGAGGCCAAGCGACTCCGCTTCGACGGGGCCCGCTACCTCGTCCCGGAAGACACCCTGGCCGTCGGCGTGTTCTTCTTCCTCGACACCGACCCGGCCAAGATCGACGCCGCGCGGGGGGTGGTCCGGGACGCCCTCGCCGGCGGGCCGGTCAAGCTGCTCGGCTTCCGCCCGGTGCCGACGAACGACGACGCCCTGCCGCCGAAGGCGCGGGCCGTCCGCCCGGGGGCCATCGAGCAGGTCGTCCTCAAAGTCGAGGGCGAGGTCGAGGCCGCCGAGCGGTGGTTCTTCCTCAAGCGGCTCGAACTCCGCGAGCGGTTCAAGGCGGCCGGGGTCCGGGCCTACGTCTGCTCGCTGTCCGCGAAGCTCATCTCCTACAAGGGGCTGCTCACCAGCCCGCAACTGGAGACCTTCTACCCGGACCTCCAGAACCAGGCGTTCGAGACCGGCATCGCCATCTTCCACCGCCGGTACAGCACCAACACCTTCCCGAACTGGATTCTCGGGCAGCCGTTCCGCCTGTCCTGCCACAACGGCGAGATCAACACCACCCGGACCAACCGGAACGCCGTCTCGGCCTTCAGCCGCGGGCTGACCCCGCCCCTGCCCGGTGGCGACCTCGTCACCCCGAAGATGTCCGACTCGGCCAGCCTGGACGAGTGGCTCGACTACCTCGTCCACGGCCAGGGCTGGAGCCTGCTGCGGGCCCTGCGGCTGTCGGTCCCGCCGGTCTGGGACACCGAGGCCGACATCTGGGGGCCGGACGCCTTCGACCTGTTCACCTACTACCGCCGGACGTTCGGCAGCCTCGCCGCCTGGGACGGCCCGGCCGGGATCATCGGCACCGACGGCCGCACGGTCGTCGGCCTGGTCGACCGGATGGGCCTCCGCCCGGTCCGCTGGTGTTCGGACAAGCGGGGCTGGCTGTACATCGGCAGCGAGTCCGGGGTGTTCGGGCTCGACGCCACCACCATCGTGGCCAGCGGGCAGCTCCAGCCCGGCCAGATGATCGCCCTGGACACGGCCACCGGCGAGCGGCTGGACAGCCACCAAATCCTCACCCGGATCGTGGCCGAGGCGAAGGCCGAGCTGGGCGACGTTCACGAGCTGAACCGCCGGCAGATCGTCATCCCCGAGGGGTTCGACTTCACCCGCCAGACGGACGACACCGTCGGGGCGATGCTGGCCGAGCGGAACTGGTCGCTGGACCACCTGCTCCAGGCGGCCGGGTGGGACTTCGAGCGGGCCGTGTTCGTCAAGGACATGGCCAAGCTCCGCAAGGAGCCGCTGTCGTCGATGGGGCACGACCGGGTGCTGACCGTCTTCAGCCAGCACCACCCGACCCTGTTCAAGTACCTCCAGCAGACGTTCGCCGAGGTCACGAACCCGCCGATCGACCCGTACCGCGAGGGCGGGGCGATGTCGCTGGCCACCTACCTCGGGCGCAGCGCCCTGGCGAACCCCGAGCGTGAGCGAGGGGGTACGGAAGCACTCCCGATCCGCCAGATGGAGCTGCCGTCGCCGGTCATCTCGGACGCGGTGGTCGAGGAGATTCGCCAGCACGAGGTCCTCGGCTACAAGCTCCTCGACGCCACCTTCCCGCTCTCCGGCGGGCCGGAGGCCCTGCGGGCGTCGCTCGTCGCGCTTCAAAGTGCGGCCGAGAAGGCCGTCCACGACGGCTACCACGTCCTCTGCATCTCGGACAAGGAGGCCTGCAAGCTCGGGATCAACCCGATCCCGTCGCTGCTGGCGCTCGGGGCCGTCCACCAGTACCTGTGCCGCCAGGGCCTGCGCGACCGCTGTAGCCTGATCGTCCAGGCCGGCGACATCCAGGAGGGGCACGACGTCTGCTGCCTGGTCGCCTTCGGGGCCGACGCCGTCCACCCGTACCTGATGCTGCGCCTCGTGAAGGACGGGCTCGTCTTCAAGGACGCCGACACCAAGCAAGAGACCCGGCTCGAACCCCGGGAGGCCTTGGAGAACCTGTTCGCCGCCCTGGAGGACACGATCAAGAAGGTGATCTCCAAGATGGGCATCACCACCGTCGAGGGCTACCGCGGGGCCATGCTGTTCGAGGCCGTCGGGTTCGGGTCGGAGTTGATGGAGTTCCTGGGCGACTTCCCCAGCCGGCTGGGCGGGATCGGCTTCGCGGAACTGGTCGACGACACCCGCTGGCGGGTCGGGCAGGCCGAGAAGATGACGGTGCTGGGCCGCAACCGCGACTACATGGCGTTCAACGCCAAGGTCCGGATGGCCTTGCGGGACGCGGTCAAGGAGGCCCACCCGGAGCCGGAACAAGGCGGCGGCGAACTCGCCTACACCGCCCCGCCGGCCGAGGTCGACCCGGACGCACCCCAGCGGGTCGGGACCAAGTTCGTCAAGTTCTCGGACATGGTCAACACCCGGGTCCCGACCGTCCTCCGCGACCTGTTCAACATCCGCAAGGCCGACGCCCCGGTTGATGTCAAGGAAGTCCAGTCCGCCACGGACATCATCAAGACGACCTTCCGCGGGGCGGCCATGAGCCACGGGGCACTGACCGGGGCGTCGCACATGACCATCGCCGCGGCCGTGAACGAGCTCGACTCGCTGTCGAACTCCGGCGAGGGGGGCGAGGCCCGCTGGCGGAACGACATCCCGGAACGCGCCTGGGGGCCGTTCTGGGACAAGGTCCGCGAGCAGCGGCGGGAACACCCCGCCGTCTACACCCTCGGCGGGAAGGTCGAGACGAGCCGGTTCCGCAGCCGCATCCGGCAAATTGCGAGTGGCCGGTTCGGGGTCGACGCCGAGTACCTCGTCAACGCCGATGAGATGTCGATCAAGATGGCCCAGGGGGCGAAGCCCGGCGAGGGCGGGCAGCTCATGGGCAAGAAGGTGACGGCCGAGATCGCCGAAATCCGCTTCGCCAAGCCGGGGACGGACCTGATCTCCCCGCCGCCGCACCACGACATCTACTCGATCGAGGACCTGGCGCAACTGATCTACGACCTGAAGGCGGCGAAGCCCGGGATGCCGGTGTCGGTGAAGCTCGTCGCCGTCGAGAACATCGGCACCATCGCCGTCGGGGTGGCCAAGGCCGGGGCCGACATCATCGAGATCGACGGCATCGACGGCGGCACCGGGGCGGCGATGGTCTCCTCGAAGGAGCACGCCGGGCTGCCGAGCGAGATGGGCCTGGCCGAGGCCCATCAGGCCCTCGTCACCAACGGCGTCCGGACGACGGTAAAGCTCCGCGTCGGCGGCGGCATCAAGAACGGCTCGGACGTGATCAAGTACGCCCTGTTCGGGGCCGACGAATTCACCTTCGGCCAGGGCCTGATGGTCTCGGTCGGGTGCATCGTCTGCAAGTCGTGCCACATCCCGAACTGCCCGACGGGGATCACCGGCAGCCCGGAAATCTTCAAGGGCCACCCGGAACACACCAAGGCGTACTGGCTGGCGGTGGCCGAGGAAACCCGGCAAATCCTGGCCCAGATGGGCTTCCGCAAGCTGGCCGAGATCACCGGCCGGTCGGACCTGTTGGCCCCGCGGACCGACCTCGCGGACAAGCACCCGCGGGCCGGGCTCTTGAGCCTGTCGAAGTTCATCCAGCCGGACATGGCCCTGGTCGGGCTGAACGACCGCTACCCGCAAGGCGCCGCAGGGACCAGCGGCCTGTGCTCCGGCGAGTCGACCCACCTCAACGCCCGCATCCTGGCGGCGGCGTATGACGCCATCGACACCGCCCAGAACGCCGACCTCGTGTTCCGGGTGAAGAACTCGGACCGCTCGGTCGGGGCGACGGCGGCCGGCATGATCGCCCGGCTCTACGGCCGGGAGGGGATGCCGAACCACCGCAAGATCAAGGTCCGGCTCGACGGCGAGGCCGGCCAGAGCTTCGGGGCCTGGTGCGTCAACGGCCTCGACCTCGAGCTGCGGGGCTTCGCCCAGGACGGGGTGGCCAAGGGCATCTCCGGCGGCACGGTGGTCATCACCCTGGACTACGCGGCCAGCGACTACGGCGGGGAAATCCAGAGCGTGGCCGGGAACAACGTCGGCTACGGGGCCACCGGCGGGACGATCTTCGTCGGCGGGCGGGCCGGGCACCGTCTGGGCATCCGCAACAGCGGGGCCACCATCGTCGCGGAAGCCGCCGGCAAGTACGCCTGCGAGTACATGACCCGCGGCCGGGTGCTGATCCTCGGGCCGGTCGAGAACGAGATCGGCAGCGGCATGACCGGCGGCGAGCTGTTCGTCTTCGACCCCCGGACCGAAGCCCCGGCCAAGCTGCACGGCAAGAGCGTCACGGTGGTGGACTGCGCCCACGTCGATTACGAGTGGATGCACCCGCTCTTGCACCAGTATTTCGCCCGGACCGGCAGCCGGCAGGCCGAGCACATCCTGAAGAACTGGGCGGAAATCCGCCGCGGCCGGCGGCTGCGGAAGGTGCTGCC
>JAIEQO010000364.1 GCA_019747655.1 Gemmataceae bacterium
GCCGCCGGCGACGCCCCCGGCCGGCCAGCGCCCGCCGGCCGGCCCGGGCAAGCCCTGACCCGCTCCGCGGGAATGACGAAGGACGAATGACCCACCAATGACGAAGGAAGAAAACCGGTTCTTCCCCTTCGTCATTGGTGGGTCATTCGTCCTTCGTCATTCCCGGGCCGCCCGGCTATCTCTCATTTCCGTTTCACCCCCGCGTCGTAACGATGCCAGGGAACCGGCGGCCGCGGGCCGCCGCACGTCCGTTCCCTCTCTCCGGGGTGATGCCATGCGGGCTTCGCGGTGGGTCGCGGCCGTCCTGTTCGCGGCCGGGGCGGTGGCGGTGATCGAGGCCCAGCCGGGCGGGTTCGGCGGCCGGGGCGGGTTCGGCGGCGGCGGGGTGAACGCCCTGGTGCTCACCAACTCGGCCCTCCAGGCCGAGCTGAAGGTGACGGCCGAGCAGAAGGAGAAGCTCAAGCCGCTGGCCGAGAAGCAGGCGGCCCTCCAGAAGCGGATGCCCGAAATCTTCAAGGAGGCGGCCGGGGACAAGGACCGGATGAAGGAGCTGTTCGGCGAGATGCGGGAGCAGGGGGAGAAGCTCCAGGCCGAGCTGAAGACGGCCCTGGACGACACCCTGACGGCCGACCAGAAGACCCGGCTGAAGCAGGTCGAGCGGCAGATGGCCGGCCCCCGGGCGTTCGCCGCCGACGACGTGGCCGCCGGGCTCAAGCTGACCGACGACCAGAAGGGCAAGGTCCGGGGGATCATGGACGACCTCGGGCGCGACACGAAGGAGCTGTTCGGCGGCGGGGGCGGGAAGGGCGGGTTCGGCAAGGGGTTCGACCCCGAACGGATGGCCGAGAACCAGAAGAAGATGGAGAAGCTGAACAAGGCGGCCATGGCCGAGGTCATGGACGTGCTGAATGACGACCAGAAGAAGAGCTGGAAGGAGATGGTCGGCGCCCCGTTCGACACCAGCAAGCTGTTCCAGTTCCCGGGCGGCGGGGGCGGCAAGCGGCCCCGGGACTGACCCGTGGGGTGGACGGCAGCCGAACGACCCACCAGCGCCCACCGGGCCGGCCCGGTGGGCGCTCGTCGTTGGTGGGTCGTCGCGGCGAATCGGCCAGCCCCCGCCCGGCGGGTTCGGTTTCCCTTTGTGTTGCACACCCCGGGTCGTGATGATGGCGGGAACCGGCGGCCGCGGGCCGCCGCGCGTCCGGTCCCTCTCTCCGGGGTGGTGCCATGCGGGCTTCGCGGTGGGTCGCGGCCGTCCTGTTCGCGGCCGGGGCGGTGGCGGTGATCGGGGCCCAGCCGCCGGGCGGCCGGGGCGGGCCCGTGCCCGTCGATCGGGACGGGCTGATGGGTCTGTTGGTCGTCACCAACCCCGCCCTCCAGGCCGAGCTGAAGGTGACGGCCGAGCAGCAGGGGAAGTTCAAGCCGCTGGCCGAGCGGCAGCAGGCCCTCGGCAAGCGGGCGGCGGAAATCCTCGCAGTCATCAAGCAGACGAAAGACAACAACCGGTTGAAGGAGTTACTCGCCGAGATGCGGGAGCAGAACGAGAGGCTCAAGGCGGACGTCAAGAAGGTCGTGGGCGAGACCCTGACGGCCGACCAGAAAGCCCGGCTGAAGCAGGTCGAGCGGCAGATGGCCGGCCCCCGGGCGTTCCAGGACGGGGAGGTGGCCGCCGGGCTCAAGCTGACCGACGCCCAGAAGGGGAAAATCCGGGGGATCATCGACGACATCGAGCGGGACGGCAAGGAACTGTTTACCGGGGTCGTCGGCAAGAACGGGGTCGACCCCGGGCGGATGGCCGAGTACGAGAAGAAGGCGGAGAAGCTGGCCGAGGCGGCCACGGCCCGCATCCAGGATGTCCTGACCGACGACCAGAAGAAGACCTGGAAGGAGATGGTCGGGGCCCCGGTCGACACCGCCAAGCTGTTCCAGTTGCCGGACGGCGGGGGCGGCGGGAAGCGGCCGAAGGACTGACCCGCCGCGGCGGGAATGTCCCATGACGAATGACCCACCAATGACCAGGAACCCGACGCGGCGAGCCTCGGGTCCTATCCTTGGTCATTGGTGGGTCATTCGTCATGGGACATTCCCGAGGGGTTGCCGTGCCCGACGACCTGGACGACGACGACCGCCCCCGGCCCCGCCGGCGGGACCGCGACCGGGACGAGGACGACTTCGACGACCGGCCCCGCCGGCGGCGTAGAGACGACGATTACGACGACGAGGACGACCGCCCGCGGGCCCGCCGCCTCCGGGACGAGGATACCGACGACGAGTACGACGACCGGCCCCGCCGCCGGCGGCCGGCGAACGACCCGTTCGACGACCCGGCAATGGGGCTGGTCCTGCCGGTCAACACCAACGGCCTGGCCATCGCGGCCGGGTACATGGGGCTGTTCGCGGTCCTGTGCGTGCCGGCCCCGCTCGCCCTGGTCCTGGGCGTCCTGGCCATCCGCCAGCTCCGCCGCAACCCGAAGCAGTGGGGCTGGGGCCGGGCCATCTTCGGGATCGTCATGGGCGGGATCGGCACCGCCCTGATGCTCGTGATCGCCGTCGCCGCCGCGCTCGGGAACATGAAATAGGCGGCGGGGTGAGCCGAGCCTCACGCCACCCGCTCGCCGCCGACGTACACCTGCCGGACGTTCAGCCCCGCGTCCAGTACCACCAGGTCGGCCCGCTTGCCGGCCTCCAGGCTGCCGACCTCGGCCTCGACGCCCAGGACCCGCGCCGGCGTCAGACTGGCCATCCGCACCGCCTCGGCCAACGGCACCCCGGCAGCCCGGTGCATGGTCCGCACCCCATGCACCAGCGGCATCACCCCCGACGCCAGCCCGGCCCCGTCCGGCGTGACACCCACGTCGTTCGCCCGCCGGACCAACTCGCCCGTCCGATCCGGCCCGAAGTAATACTCGCCGTCCGGCATGTCCACCGCCCGCATCGAGTCGCTGACCAGGCACAGCCGGTCCGGGCCCTTCACCTTGTACGCCAGTCGGAGCAACTCCGGTGACAGGTGCCGCCCGTCGGCGATCACCTCGGTGGTCAGCTCGTCGAAGTAGAGCGTCGCCTCCATCACCCCGCCCCGCATGGGGAATGCCTGGCCCGGCCGTAGCCGGGCCCGGTCGGACATCGCGCAGTATAAGTGGTCGACGTGGCGGACGCCCCACCCGACGGCGGCCTCCATCTGGGCGAAGGTGGCGTGCGAGTGCCCCGCGTTGAACCGCACCCCCCGGGCCGCGTAGGTCCGGACCAGCCACTCGGCGCTCTCGATCTCCGGGGCCACGGTCACCACCAACGGCATCCGATCGGCCAGCTTCATGAACGCGGCGGCGTTCTCCTCGTCCGGGGTGAGGAAGTCCTGGTCCGGGTGGCAGCCCTTCGCGGGGCGGGCGAAGTACGGGCCGTAGAAGTGGCAGCCGACGACCCGGCTACCCGCGGGCACGTCCCCGGCCAGCTCGCCGCACAGCTCCAGGAAGCGGCGGTAGTCGGCCATCCGGGCGACGGTGCTGGTCGGCGTCAGGCTGGTGGTGCCGTGCCGGGCGTGGCAGCGGCAGGCCGTGCGGAACGCCTCGGCCGACCCGTCCATGAAGTCGGCCCCGGCCCCGCCGTGGACGTGCAGGTCCACGAACCCGGGGCACAAGTACATCCCACCGAGGTCGATTGCGTCGGATGAGATCAGGTCGGGGTGCCCGAACGCCCGGATGCGACCGCCGCGGACCAGTAGCGACGCCTTCGGCTCCAGCCGGTCGGGCAGCACGAGCGTCGCGTTCGTAAAAATCGTAAAGGACATGCCGGACCTCCGCAGATGACCCGGTCATCGTACCCGGCGCGGTCGAATCGCGGCGGCCGGGGCGGTAAAACACCATTGTCAGGAGCCCCGGAGGGGCGACCGCCTGTAGCCCGGGGTGCCAACCCCGGGTCCGCACCACCCGGGGTATGCCATGCCACGCCGCCAGCTCGCCGGGCTCCGCGTCCTCGTGACCGGGGCGTCCCAGGGGATCGGCCGGGCCCTCTGCCTGGCGGCCGCCGCGAAGGGGATGCGGGTGCTGGCCGCGGCCCGGTCGCAGCCGCTGTTGGACGAGCTGGCCCGCGACGCCCGGGCGGCCGGCGGCACCCTCGAAACCGTCGTCGCCGACGTGACCAAGCCCGACGACCGGGCGGCGATGGTGGACGCCGCCACCCGCCACTTCGGCGGGCTCGACGTGCTGGTCAACAACGCCGGGATCGGGGCCACCGGGCACTTCATGGACTCCGACCCCCAGGTCCTCCGGGCCATCTTCGAGACCAACTTCTTCGGCCTGACCGAGACCACCCGGGCGTTCCTGCCGCTGCTCCGCGAGGGCACGACCCCGGCCATCGTGAACATCTCGTCGGTGGTCGGTAAGCGGGCCCTGCCCGCGCGGTCACTCTACTCGTCGAGCAAGTTCGCCGTGGCGGGCTTTAGCGAGGCGATCCGGGCCGAGTTGGCGAAAGACGGCATCCAGGTGATCGTCGTCAGCCCGGGGCTGACCCAGACGAACTTCTCCCGGAACATGCTGGAGGCCAAGGCCAAGATTCAACTCGACCACCTCCGCGGCATGACGAGCGAGGAGGTCGCGGCCGAGACGCTGATGGCGATCGAGAAGGGGAAGACCGAGGTGACGCTGACCTTGCAAGGGAAGATGCTGCTCCTGGTGAACCGGTTCTTCCCGTGGTTCGTCGACTGGAAGGCGAAGAAGACGGTCCGCGGCCTCTTCGCCGACGAGATCGCCGAGCGGGAGCGGAAGCGGGCCGCGGCCGGCTCGTAGGGCACCCGCCGCGTGCCGGCGGCCGCCGTCAGTCCCCCGAGCAGCCGATGAAGGCGTACCACCGGGGCTCGCCCTTCAGGTACACCGTCAGGTAGCACGCCTCCCACCGGTCCAGCGCCTCGGAGACGTCCATCCAGTACTGCTCGACCCGGGACTTGGTCGGCCGGCCGGACGGGAAGTACCGGGCCATCAGCGTGGCGGGCAGCGGGGCGGCCACCCCGAGCCCCCGCCGCCGGCCGACATCGAGGATGTCCAGGACCGAGTGGGTGCCGTCCTCGGCCACCATCTCAAGCAGCTCGTCGATCGACCGCGGCTGGTGGCCGGGCGGGAACTCCGGCCGGTCGTCGTCGTGGAACTCCGCGAACATTTGTTCGGCCGCCTCCCGCTCCCGGCGGGTCAGCCCGGCGAAGTCGCCGTCCAGGGCCGCCCGCAGGGCCCGCCCCTCGGACCCGGACATGGTGGCCGCGGCCTCCCGGAACAGGTCCGGCCCGGTCGGCACGTCGGGGACCGGGGCGTCCGGGCCGTCGGCCCGGGCGAACCCGCCGAACCCCATCGAGAACTCCTTCCGGGCGAACACCCGGTCCCGGAGTTCCTGGAGGGCCACGCCCGGGTCTGGCCGGTGCGGGGTGTAGTACCGCCAACTGCTCGCGCCCACGTGTCGCCCTCCGGAGGGGGTGCCGGAAGGCTAGCACACGCCGGGCGGCCGGCCGATGTCGGTAGTTCAGTTTCCTCGTCCGGCCGTCACGGCTTCTTGGCCGGCGGCTTCTTGACGAGGTTTTCCTCGATGAAGTCGAAGGTGTACTTCGCCTTCCCCTTCTCGGCCCACCACGACTGGGCCCGCTTGATCGCGGCCGCCCGCTCCTCGGCGGTGCCCTCCCACTTGTACCCGAAGTCCACCCCGGTCTGCGTCTGGAGGTGGCCGACGGCCCGGGCCACGTCCGCCGGCGGCACCGGCTCGTCCGGGGCGGCCGCCGCGACGGCCTCGGCCTGCTCGACGCCCAGTCCGAGGAGCGGGATGGCGTAGGGAGACTTGTCCGCCCGGCCACTGTGGACCACACAGACCCAGGTTGCCGGTCGCGGGTCACCCCCCCGGTTGGCTTCCCGCCACGCCAGGACGTACAGCGACTCCCACTCCCGCCGCCCGCCGTGCCGGCATTGGTGGTAGATGGTGCTGCTCCAGCCCGGCACCGCCCCGGGGCCGTCCGCGAACTCCTCTAGCAACTCCCGGAACACGTCGAGGGCGGTGCGATCGCCGGCCTCGGACAGAACATCGCCGGCTTCGACCGCCGGGTACGCCCGCGGGTTCCAGCGGACGTACTCCCGCAGGACGCCGAGCCCGAACTCCCGGTCGTCGGGGTTGCCCTCGGTGCCGAGCCGGATTAGGGCCCGGGCCATCCGAATCTGGCCGTACGGCAGGGCTCGGCCGATCTGGTCGCGGATGCCGGCGGCGACCGACTTGTTCTTGTTCGCGGCCCACCACTCGGCCACTCGCTTCGCCACCGCCTCACGGTCGGCCTCCGGGAACTTGTGCAACAAGCCGCTGGCCGACACGGTCTCGCTGAACACGCACTCCGAGTGGAACTCGATCAGCAGCAGGGCGTAGTCGCAGACCCGTGGGACGTGGGGCCGGTCGAAGCTGCTCAGCACCGGCTGGAACGCCCGGGTCGGGGTGCGGTCGGCCAGGAGCGGGATCAGCTCGCCGATGACCGCCCGGTCCCGGCGGACGAGCCGGCGGACGGGGTCGGCGGGCGGTTCCTTCTCGTCCGGCCGCGGCCCGCGGCGGCCCCAGTTCTCCGGGTACGCCAGGAGGTACACCGGGTCTTTCGTCTCCCGCAGATGCTTGACCGGGTCGGCAGCCACGTCCTTCGGGTCGGCCGGCTTCGGGTCGGCCTTGGCGGACGCCTCCAGGTCGGCGGCCAGGGCTTTGGCCGTGGCTAGGTAGTAACTCTTCTGGTCGCCGTGCTTGGTCAGGGCGGCCGTCAGCTCCTTCAGAACCTTCGCCCGGTCCGCGCCGCCGGCCAGCCCCTTCCCGGCCGCCTCGATCGCAAAGTACATAGCGTCCGCCGGGGGAGGGATTCCAGCCGCGGCCCGGCCGGGCCACCCGAACGCGACCACCAGGCCCAACAGCAGGGCACGCATGACCGACCCCGGTTAGGGTTTGGGCGGTTCTGCCGTCACGAACGGCCGCAGCTTCTCCAGCACCTTCGGGCCGATCCCCTTGACCCGCCGGAGGTCGTCCACCGCCGCGAACGGCCGGGCGGCCACGATCGCCCGGGCCGTCACCGGCCCGACCCCGGGGATACGCTGCAACTCGTCCTCGGACGCGGCGTTCACGTCCACCGGCGGGTCGCCGGGCTGGAGCTTGCCGCCCTTCGCCGGCTTGGCGGCGGGTGCCGGGGCCGGCCGCTTCCGCTCGGCCAGCGGCGGGTCGGCGTCGGGCTCGGCCCGGACGTGCGGCCGCACGGTCTCGACCACGGCCGGCCCGATCCCCGGCACCCGCCGGAGGTCGTCCGGGCCGTCGAGCGGGGCGGCCGCCCGGGCGGTGACGATCGCCCGGGCCCGCTTCGGCCCGACCCCCGGGACCTGCTCGAGTTCCGCGACCTCGGCGGTGTTCAGGTCGACCGGGGCGGCCGCCAGCCGCTCGGTCGGCCGGGCGCGGAGGCCGTTGCCGTAGCCGCGGTAGCCCAGCAGCCCGAGCAGGAGGACCAGGGCCGCCGCCAGCGCGACCTGGGCCGACCGGGGGATGTCGGCGGGTGAGTCAGCAGGACCCCTCCCCCCGGCCCCCTCCCCCGCGGGGAGAGGGGGAGGAAGCCCCGAGCCGGGCGTCCGGTCCCCCCTCTCCGCTGCGGGGAGGGGGTTAGGGGGTGGGGTCTGTGGCACCGCTCCCCCTCCCTGCTGCGGGGAGGGGGCCGGGGGGTGGGGTCTTTCCGGACCCGGGTCGGGGTCTGTCAGTGGCTCGGTCACGACGGCGGCGGTCCGGACGGCATGATCCGTACAGACCGGACAGTTTACCGCGCCCGCAACGTCACCACCACATACCGGCACCAGTTCCACAACGGCGGGCAAACCCGCAGGAGCCGGCGGTCGGCGGCGTCGAGCCCCTGCAAGACCCGGCCGTTCGGCCAGACCCGCCGGGCCATGCCGAGGAGCTGGTGCCCCTCGACCTCGACGGCGAACAGGTCCCGCAAGGGGGCCAGGTCCCGGCGGGTCAGCGGCCGCTCGTCCGGGGTGCGGTCCTTGCCGGGATACGGCAGGAACCGCCGGGCCACCGCGAGCAGCGGGTTCCCGCCCCACGGCTCACAGAACACGGCCACCCCGCCGGGCCGGAGCACCCGCCGCAACTCCCGCCCGGCCTTGTGCAGGTCGAGATGGTGGAGGACCGCGTTCCCCCAGACGGCGTCGAACGCGGCATCAGGAAAGGGTAACACCTCGCCGTCGGCGACGACGCAGGTGCCGGCCACGCCGTTCGCGGCCAGCCGGAGCCGGGCCTCGGCGACGTACCCCGGCGACAGGTCGAAGGCGGTGACGGCGGCCCCGGCCCGGGCCAGCACCACCGCCGCCATCCCGTGCCCGCAGCCGTAGTCGAGGACGTGCTTGCCCGCGAGGTCGCCGAGTTTGAGGAACGCCGGCCGGACCCAGGACTCGTGGTCGAGGTAGTCGGCGTCGGCGAACCGCAGGTCGGCCCGGCCGGCGGCGAACGCCCCGGCCCGGTCGGCGGCCTGCCGGTCGTGGAACTGCTGCTCGGCAGCGAGCCGGTCGGTGGTGGTCATGACGCCGTCCCGGCGGGAACGACGAATGACCCACCAATGACGAAGGGAAGAACCCGAAGGCCGTTCCCCCCGGTGTCTTCCCTTCGTCATTGGTGGGTCATTCGGAATTCGTCATTCTCCTATGTCAGGTACACATACGCCCCGATGGCCACCGACACCACCCCGGCCAGCCCGGCGACCGTCCAGAGCAGGCTCTTGTGCTTGCGGGCCAGCCCGAGGGCCGACACCGTCGCCCCGACCTGGGCCGCCAGCATCGCGTAGAAGAACGTCTCGCTCTTCTTGCGGTGCTTGTCGCTCTCGGCCGCCGACCACCGCACCCGGGCCTCGTACAGGTAGCCCAGGGCGTTGTTCAGCGCCCCCTCGGCCCGGTAGCGGCGCTCCTCCAGGGCGTACAGGAGCCCCTGGGCGGCGTCCGCCCGGGCCTTCTTGGCCGGGTCCACGGCGTCCGCCGGGGCCGCCCGCCCGGCCGCCTCCACGTCCTTCCGGGCGACGGCCCGGGCCGCCTTCATCACCGCGTCCCACTCCACGTCGGTCGTCCGGGCGATGAACTCCTCGGCCCCGTCGATGGCCGTGGTGATCGCCGGCAGCGGGACCCTCGCCGCCCGGGCCGCCAGGTCGGCCTCCGGCTTCCGGTCCCGGATGTCCTTGACCAGTTGGGCCAGGTCGGCGTTGTCCGGCGGCGGCAGTTCCGTCCGCGGCGGGCCGTCCCCGTTCAGCCACCGCACCGCCTCCTGTTGCTCGGCCGGGGCTCCGGTCGGCAGGTCGAAGCGGAACCGCAGGTAGCCGCTGTCCGACCGCCCCCGTGCGGCGGCCACCTCCATCTCCAGGGCCCGGGACCGCTTGAACCCGAACAGCCCCCACTGGTTGGCCGCCTTCGACTGGTCCTGGGCGGCCTGCGACTTCCAGTACATCGACCGCTGCAGCTCGGTGGTCGACAGCCCGGCGAAGGCGGTGGCCACGGCCGTTAGGGCGACCGGCAGGGCCGCCCCGAGTTTGTCCAAGAGCCCCTTCGGCTCGTCGGCCGGCGGGGTGGCAGGTGTCCCGGCGGGCGTGTCGAACACAGCGAACCCCCCTCGGTCGGACGGCCTCCCCACTGTACCGCCCGGCCGGCCCGCCGTCACCGGCCGCCGCGTGAAGAATCGGCGGACCCCTGGGGATGGTCCGAGTCGGCTGGGAAGGCGGCAACTCGGCTTGGCACGGACCGGGCAATGTGTTATAATGTTCACTAAGACGGTCGGAGCCGGCCGTCAGGACGGTCGACCGGCACCGTGGCGGTATACAGGATCGGTCAGGCGGGGGCGGAAGCCGTGGACGGGCAACCGGTTGAGGCGAAAACGACGGCCGAGCGATGCAGGGTGGCAGTAACGGGGGCCATGGAAGGCGGTTCCGGAAGTTCATGTCGTCACACGAGTTGTGACAGAAATCGGTACGGTGAATGTGGGAAATCGTGCGAGGGGGGGGAGGGGGGTGGGCCTCCCCGTATGACAACGGAAGCCGGTTCCCGGTGACGCACACGGGGTTGGGGTGACTCGGGGGGATGATGCCGTGGCCGATGACGCACAAGACCTGTCCGAAGTCCGGCAGGAGAAGCTCCGCCAGATCGAGGCCCTGGGCCTCGACCCGTGGGGCGGCCGGTTCGCCGGGGCCACCCCGATCGGCGACATCCGCAAGCTCCCGGCCGCCCCGTTCGACGACGCCAAGCCGGGGCCGCAAGTCCGGGCCGCCGGCCGGGTCGTCCGCCACCGGACGGGGGGGAAGCTCCAGTTCCTCGAACTCTGGGACCAGACCGGCCGCGTTCAACTGATGGTCCGGGTCAACAAGGTTTCGGAGCTGGAGTGGAAGCTGGTCAACCTGCTCGACCTCGGCGACCTGGTCGGGGTGGACGGCGAGTTCGGGGCCACCAAGACCGGCGAACTCACCATCCAGGTCGAGAAGCTGACGTTCCTGGCCAAGTCGCTCGAACCCCACCCGAAGGACACATATGGGATGGGGGACATGGAGTACCGGCTGCGGCACCGGTACCTGGACCTGATCTACACCCCGGACACCCTCCGCCGGGCCCACCAGCGGGTGGCGATCCTGCGGACCATCCGGAATCACCTGGACGGCCTCGGCTACCTGGAGGTGGAGACGCCGACGCTGCATGCCATCGCCGGGGGGGCCGCGGCCCGGCCGTTCGAGACGCACCACAACGCCCTAGACATCCCACTGTTCCTGCGGATCGCCCTGGAGCTGCCGCTCAAGCGGCTCCTGGTCGGCGGGATCGAGAAGGTGTACGAGGTCGGCCGGGTGTTCCGGAACGAGGGCATCAGCCCCCGGCACAACCCGGAGTTCACCATGCTGGAGCTGTACCAGGCCTACGGCGACTACCGCAGCATGATGGACCTGACCGAGGGGCTGATCGTGGCCTGCGTGGACGCCCTGGGGGGCGGCCGGACGATCCCCTACGGGGAGAAGTCCGTGACCTTCGAGCCGCCCTTCCAGCGGGTCAAGTACGCCGACCTGTTCCGCGAGCACGTCGGCTGCGACATGGCCGACGAGGTGGCCGTCCGGGCGGCGGCCCGGGCCGAGAACATTGCCGCCGACGGCAAGGCCCACGACGTGCTGGTGCAGGAGTTGTTCGAGGACCTGGTGGAAGAGAAGCTGGCCGGGCCGGTGTTCGTGTACGACTACCCGGCCAGCCTCTGCCCGCTGACCAAGCGGAAGAGGGACAACCCGGCCATCGCCGAGCGGTTCGAGCTGTACGTCCACGGGATGGAGCTGGCCAACGCCTACACCGAGCTGAACGACCCGGTGTTGCAGGAGCAGACGTTCCGGCAGCAGCTCGCCGGGCTGCCGGCCGACGAGTCGATGGCCAAGATGGACGCCGACTTCGTCCGGGCCCTGCGGCACGGGATGCCGCCGGCCGGCGGGCTCGGGGTGGGGATCGACCGGCTGGTCATGCTCCTGACGAACACGCCGACGATCCGGGACGTGATCCTGTTCCCGCTCCTGCGGCCGCAGGGGTAAACCCGGCCGGGCTGCGGCCCGGTTCGGCTTCCGGCCGGGTGCCGGGGTGGGGTATAACACGGGTGGGTCTTTATCCACCCGTTCACTTCTCGGGACGGCGTCCGATGGCCGACGGCAAGTTCGCCCACCTCCACCTGCACACCCACTACAGCTTGCTGGACGGGTTCAACCGCATCCCGGCCCTGGTCGACCAGACCAAGAAGCTGGGCATGACGGCCTGCGCCATCACCGACCACGGCAACCTGTACGGGGCGGTCGAGTTCTACACCGCCTGCAAGGGGGCCGGGATCAACCCCGTCATCGGGTACGAGGCCTACGTCGCCGGCACCCACCGCGGCGAGAAGAAGCGGGACGAGCTGAACGAGCCGTGCTATCACCTCACGCTGTTGGCCAAGAACGCGGCCGGCTTCCGGAACCTCATCAAGCTCTCCAGCATCGCGTTCCTGGAGGGCTACTATTACAACCCGCGGGTCGACGCCGAGGTCCTGGAGGCCCACAAGGACGGGCTCGTCTGCCTCAGCGGCTGCCTGGCGGGACGGTTCAACCAACTCATCGTCCGGGACAAGCTGCCCGAGGCCCGGAAACAGGCCGAGTGGTTCGCCCGGGTGTTCGGCAAGGACTTCTACGTCGAGATCCAGAACAACGGCATCGCCCTCCAGGACCAGTGTACCCCGGCCGCGGCCGACATCGCGGCGAAGGTCGGCGTCCCGCTGGTGGCCACCGCCGACGCCCACTACCTGTGCTCGGCCGACGCCGAGGCCCACGACGTCCTGTTCTGCATCAACACCGGCCAGAAGCGGGACCCGCGGAAGAAGAAGTACCCCGAAGAGGCGATGCCGAACCCGTACTACGTCCGCTCGCCGCAGGACATGTACGAGCTGTTCCCGGCCTACCCGGACGCCGTCGCCCGGTCCCAGGAGATCGCCGACGGGGTGAGCATCGACCTCGACTTCAATAAGCGGCACTTCCCGGTCTTCCAGCCGCCCGAGGGCATGACGCCGGAGGAGTTCCTGCGGCAGCTGTGCGAACAGGGGATGCGGGAGCGGTACGGGGAAACCCCGTCCGAGGCCGTCCGCAAGCGGCTCGACCACGAGCTCGGCATCATCACCAAGATGGGGTTCGCCAGCTACTTCCTCATCACCTGGGACTTCGTCCGGTTCGCCCGGGAGGCCGGCATCCCGTCGACCGCCCGCGGCTCCGGGTGCGGGGCGATCGTCAGCTACGTCCTCTACCTCAGCCACGTCTGCCCGCTCGAGTACGACCTGCTGTTCGAGCGGTTCCTCGACCCGAACCGCACGGAGGCCCCGGACATCGACATCGACTTCTGCCAGGACCGGCGGGAGCTGGTGATCCAGTACGTGAAAGCGAAATACGGGGCCGAGTCGGTGGCCCAGATCGGCACCTTCGGGACGCTCGGGGCGAAGGCCGCCTTGAAGGACGTCGGCCGGGTACTCGACGTGCCGCTGGAGCGGGTCAACTTCCTGTGCAAGCTTGTCCCGATGCACGGGGCTATCTCCGGCGACCTGGCCGAGGCGATGGCCACGGCCGACTTCAGGCGGGAGTACGACCAGGACCCGCAGGTGCGGCAGTTGGTCGACATCGCGGTCAAGCTGGAGGGCTCGAACCGGAACGTCGGGACTCACGCGGCTGGGGTGGTGATCGCCAACGGCCCGATCACCGACTACGTCCCGGTCCAGCGGCCGCCGAAGAAGGGCGGGGACGGCAC
>JAIEQO010000041.1 GCA_019747655.1 Gemmataceae bacterium
CCGTCCACCGGGCCGGGGCGAAGGCCGGGAACAAGGGGTTCGAGGCGGCCGTCACCGCCGTCGAGATGGTCAACCTGCTCGGCCGGCTGCCGGGGTGAGCCCGCCGGCTACTCCTCGATCGACCCGTCGAGGTTGACGGTGAAGGTGAGCCCGCAGAGGAATTGCGGGTGCCGCCAGTCCTTGACGGCCGGCTCGTCCCCGACCACGGCCACCCGGTAGTTCCACTCCCACGCCGGCGGCGAGTTCGCCCCCCGGTGGTGGACGAATACCCCCCACCCGAACCCGATCACCAAAGTCGCCACCCACGCGGCCTTCGCCCGTCGGGGCCACGGGGCGGCCGCAAGCCCGGCGACGGCGAGGGCCGTGGCCAGCACGAACCAGGGCAGCACGTCCGAGTAGTACCGCGGGCCGTAGGCCCAGTTCCCGTGCCAGCCGTTGTAACACCCGAGTAGCAGCGTGTGGCCGCCGACCGCCAGACCGGCCGGAACCAGTAGCTTGGCGTCCGGCAGGTGTTTCCGGCACGCCACCAACAGCCCGGCGACGACGGCCAGGTACGGGCAGTAGACGAGTAGGCCCCGGGCCGGCGAGACCATCAGCCAGCCGAGCCGGGCGGGCACGTCCTTCCCGTCGATCATCCCCGCGGCGTACACCGACGGCGGCTGCGGGGTCCCGAAGTAGGCCAGGCTGCACGCGACCAGGGCCGCCGCCCAGAGCCCGCCGACCCCGACCGTGGCGAGCAGGAGCCGGCGGTTGGTGGCCAGCAGGTAGGCCCCGACGGCGGCGGCGGAAATGACCGCGTGCTGGCGGCAGAAGGCCGCCCAGAACAGGGCCGTCCCGAGGCCCGCCCCGAAGAGGAGGTCGGCCCGCACCGTCCGCCGCGTCACCCGCCGGGCCGCGACCAACAGCACCAGGGCGACGGTCAGCCAGAAGACCGCCCAGGTGTGCGACCAGAGGGCCCGGGACAGGGTGCTGTACGCCGGCGACCCGGCGGCGAACCCGGCCGCGACCAGGGCCGCCGCCCCCGGCCGCAGGAAGAACCGCCCGAGCAGGTAGAACAGGGCGACCGTGGCCGCGACGACCCGGGCCGCGATCCTGGTCTGGACCAGCCCCTCGGCCGCATACCGGGGCACCCCGTCGGCGTCGAGCAGGTCGACGCCCTTGACCCGGACGTAGTACCAGACGAGCGGGGCCGACAGGACCGACGACCCGAGCGGGTAGGCGTAGTGGACCCGCGGCGCCCCGTCCGGGCCGGGCCGGCGGGTGAAGTGGTACGGCAGCTCGTTGCCGCCCCAGCGGCCGGGCAGGGCGGCCCGGGCGGCCGGGTCGGCCGGGATGCAGTCGCTCAGGTCCAGCGTCCGCTCGAACAGGGCCTTCTGGGTGACGACGAGGGAGTACGTCGAGTCGCAGAGCTGGACCGTCCCGGCGGCGGCCCGGTACAGGGCGTGGGCGGCCACCAGCAGCCCGGCGGCCACCGCCGCGTCGAGGGCCAGCCGCTTCACCCGGGGCGACGGGGCGAGCCGCCGGAGCGGCCGCGCGGGGAGGGTGTTCACGGCCGGGTGATCTCCGCGAGGCGGGCGAGCATCCGCCGGCCGGCCGCCGCCGGCGACAGCAAGGCCGCCACCGCGACCCGGCCCCGGTCGGCGACCGCCCGGGCCTCGGCCGGGCGGTCGTAGATCCGCCGCAACAGCCCCGCCGCGTGGCCCTCGTCCGGCTCGGCCCAGACGCACCCCTTCGGGTACGGCGGGGCGTCCTCGGCGATCACCCCGCGGCCGGCCCGGACCAGGTAGCTGGTCTCGGGCGTCATGAAGTCGAGGTTCCCCGAGTACGCGGTCCCGACCGTCGGCTTGCCGAGCAGCATGGCCTCGGCCATCGTCAGCCCGAACCCCTCGGACCGGTGGAGGGAGGCGTAGGCGTCGGCCGCGTCCATCAGGGCCAGCAGCTCGCCCCGGCCCAGGTTCGTGTCGATCAGCGTGACCCCGGCCGCGGCGGCGGCCGAGCGGAGGTCCCGCCACCAGTCCGGGTAGCCCTCCCCCTGGGGGCCGACCTTGACGGCCAGCTCCACCGGCTCGGCCGGGGCGAACGCCCGGCGGAACGCCCGGATCAGCCCGACCGGGTTTTTCCGCGGCAGCCGGCTGTTCATGTCGAACACGAACAGGAACGTGAACTTGTCGGGGGAGAGCCCGAAGTGCGACTTCGGGAGCGGGTCGAAGGCCGGCAGCCGGATCGACGGGAGCATCGGGTAGACCGGCTTGCCGAGCGGCCGGAGGGCGTCGGCGATGAACCGGGTCGGGGCCCAGATTTCGTCGATATCCTTCCCGCGGTCGAGCCAGTCCGCCGGGAGCTGTTCGAGTTCCCACCACCACACCGCGACGCGGTAGACGCCCGGCCGGGGGTGCAGGGCGGCCAGCCGGTACGCCTCCGGCACCGACAGGTCGAGGCCGGTGTTGAGGATCGTCACCGGGGCCGGCTCCAGCCCGTCGAACCCGGCCCGCGGCCGGCCGTCCCGGTTCACCGGCATCGGCACGTCGCGGAGGGTGACGTGGACGCCCGCGGTGGCGAGGGCGTCGGCGACCGACTCGGCGGCCTGTTGGAGGCCCGAGGTGTAGCGGAACAGGCCGATCAGGTTGACGGCCGGCCGGCCCGGCTCGGGCGGCCGGGCGACGGCGTCGGCCGGGAGGGCGGCCCGGCGGAGCCACCGGCCGCGGAGGCCGTACTCGGCCGCCAGCCACCGCTTGAACGGGCCCCAGCCGGCCGGGGTGAGGGCGTCCGGGTGCCGGGCCTGCCAGTCGGGTTGGACGCGGTACGTCGCCACCAGCCCGTGGTCCGGGCGGGCGTCCTCCTCGAACAACACCCGCAGGAGGTCCGCGACGGTGACCCCGTCCGGGCCCCGACCGTGCCCGGCGAACCAGCGGAGGTACGCCCCCCGCTGGGCCGGGGTGAGGGCCAGGGGGATGGCCCGCCGCACGTCGTCCCGCGACTCGTAGACCGACTCGCCGCGGGCCCGGTCGCCGCCCCGGGCCGCCACCGCCCGGGGGGGGCCGTCGAGCGGCGGCAGCCCGCACGAGCGGAGCGTGTGGTCGACGAGGTCGGCGTCGTCGAGGTCGAAGTAGTGGGCCGGGTGCTCGCCGCGAACGATCAGCCGCAGCCGGCGGCGGGCCTTCCGGACCAGCCGGCCCAGGCCCGGGGGGCGGAGTGACGGCGGGTTGGCACGGGGCGGCATGCCGGGGGCTCCTACGCGGCCCGGCGGGCGGGTACGGGTTCGGCGGCCGGTGCGAACGCGGTCCCGGCCCGCGGGCCGGTCCGGGCGGCCGACCGGATGACCGCGGCGTACCGGTCGAGCATCTCGTCGTGGCCCAGGTGGTTGTCGAACGCGGCCCGCGACTGCCGGCCCATCTCGGCCCGCAGGGCGTCGTCGGCCAGGAGCCGGCCGAGTTGGGCGGCCAGCCCGGCGGCGTCGCCGAACCCGAAAGGCAGCGCGTTCGAGCCCCAGTACAACTGTTCGTCGGCCCCGCAGCATCGGGTCGAGACGACCGGCAACCCGAACGCCAGGGCCTCCAGCACCGCCCGGCTGTACGTCTCCATGTGCGACGTGCAGGCGAACACGTCGGCCGCCCGGAGGAAGGCCCACACGTCGTCCGTCTCGGGGACGAGGTGGACGACCGATTCGAGTTTACTCCGCCCGATCAGGTGGCGTACGTACTCGACATACGGGATACCGGACCGCGCCCCGACGAGGTGGACCTCGAAGTCGTCCCGGGCTTGGGCCAACCGGGCGGCGGCCTCCACAAGCGTGTGCTGTCCCTTCCGCTCGCAGACCGTGCCGACCGCGACAATCCGCTTCTTCGCCGGGTCACCGGGGACCCGGGCGGCGGCCGCGGCCCGCGACACCCGCCGGAGGTAGGCGTCGAACGGCCGGGGGTCAAGGCCGTTGTGGAGGACCCGCACGTTCCCCCGGCTGTTCAGCCGCTCGAAGAGTGCGGCGGTGGCGTGCGACGCCGGGACGACCCGGGCCGCCAGGGCGAACGCCCGCTCGACCTTCCGCCGGGCGAACGGCGGGAACAGCCGGGCGAGGTGGTCGGCGGAATAGCTCTCGTGGATGACCCAGACGGCCGGGACGCCGGCCCGGGCCGCCGCCTCGACCAGCGGGAACGTCGTCAGGGTATTTGCGACGACGACCTCGGGCCGGTGGTCGCGGAGGACGCCGGCCGCGAGTTTCTGCGCCGCCGCGTACTCCCGCGGCGACCACAGCCCGTCCACGAACCGCCGGCGGACCGCGGACTCCCGAACATCGACAGGGATGCCGGCGTCGGCGTACACCTTTGCCCCGGCCCCGCCGAGCGGGGAGAAGACCGTCGGGGCGATGGCCCCGCGGTCGCGCAGCCCGAGGACGATCTCGGACAGGTAGCGGGGGGCCCCTTCGGGGTTGTTCAGGTTGTGGGCCACGACCAGCGCCCGGACCGGCGGGCGGGCGGCCTCGGCCGGGAGTGACAGCGGGCCGTCACCGGCCGGCCGCCATGGGGCGAACTCGCCGCAGGCGGGGTTGTGGTACGGGTCCGGCCGGCGGCCGTGGGCCCGCCTCAGGGCCAGGAGTTCGGTCGGAAGACCCCACCCTCTGCCCGTCCCCTCCGCCTTTCCTTCCCCCTCCCCCGGGGGGAGAGGGGGAGAGAACCAGGCAGACCCCTCCCCCCGGCCCCCTCCCCTAAGAAGGGAGGGGGAGGAAGCCCCGAGCCGGCCGGGTCTCTCCGGTCCCCCCTCCCCGCAGCGGGGAGGGGGATAGGGGGTGGGGTCTACTCGGACCTCGGCCCCGGCGACGAACGCCGACCGCAGCCCGGTCCGGCCGAGCCGTAGGCCGTAGTCCACGTCCCACAGCGACCGCGGGAACCGGCCCACGTCGAACCCACCGAGGCGGTGGAAGTCCGAGCGGCGGGTCAGCAGGCACCGGCCGCTCACCGCCGAGACGGTCCGCGTCACCTCGGCGGTGAAGTAGTAACTCACCTCATCCGGCTTGAGGCCGGCGAACGCGGCCGCCGGGGCCGTCCCGTCCCGCATCCCGAGGACGGTGCCGGCGTCGATCACCGTGCCGTCGGCGTCGACGAGCTTCCCGCCGGCCGCCCCGACGCCGGGCAGCGTCAGGTTGGCCACCAGCCGGGAGAGCCAGCGGCGGCCGGCCGGCTCGGCCCCGGCCTCCAGGAACAGCAACAGCTCCTCGGGCCGGCCGGCGGCCGTCTCGTTCAGGGCGTCGGCCCCGCCGCCCGCGACCACGACCATGTAGTTCCGGTAGTCGGTCGTCCGGTGGATGACGGCGGCCGTTTGGGCGGCCGCGACCGGGTCGCCGTGGACGACCACCGCCACCGCCGGGCCGTCGTCCGGGCCGTCGAGCCCGAGGACGGGCAGCCCCAGCTTCTCGGCGAACGGCGGGACGTACAGGCTCGCCGTCACCCCGCGCCGGGCCAGCGCCTCCGCGACGGTCTTCCGCCCGGCCGTGTGGACGTAAGGCTTGACCGTCGCCTCACCGGCGGTCGAGGTCGGCAGCGACCGCCAGTGGTACAAGACGCCCGGGACGTGCTCGACCCGGCCGGTCCGCTCGGCCACGCGGAGCAGGAGGTCGTGGTCTTGCGACCCCTCGAACCCCGGGCGGAACCGGCCGGCCGCCTCGAACACGCTCCGGCGGATGACGGTGAAGTGGTTGACGAAGTTGTAACTCAGCAACAACTCGGGTGACCAACCCGGCTTGAACTGCCCGTCGTAACGACGGCCTTCCTCGTCGATCTTGTCCTCGTCGGAGTAGAGCAGGTCGGCGTCCGGGCGGTGCTGCAGCCGCTCGGCCACGGCCCAGAGGGCGTGCGGGGCCAGTTCGTCGTCGTGGTCGAGTAGCGCGACGAACTCGCCGGTGGCGAGTTCGGCCGCGGTGTTCGTGGCCCGGCAGATGTGGCCGTTCTCGGCCCGCCGGGCGAGCTTGATCCGCGGGTCCGCGGGCAGGTTGTTCAGGTAGCGGACCAGTTCCGGGTCTGTTGAAGCGTCGTCGGCCAGGCAGAGTTCCCAGTGCGGGTAAATCTGGTCCCGGACCGACTCGACCGCCTTCGCCAGCCACTTCGGGGCGACGTTGTAAACCGGGACGAGGATGCTGAACGTCGGCCGGTGCCGCCACCCGTCCTGGTCCGCGGCCATCGCCGCCCGCAGCCGCGGGGTGATCGCGGTGTTCTGCACGTAGGCGTCGTGGACCGACCGTGGCCGGAACCGCCGGGCGAGGAGCTTCCCTTCGACCCGCTGGCGGAGTTCCAGCAGCTTCTCGGACAGCCGCGACACCCGCCCGGCCCACCGCCGGGGTGACACGACCTCGCCCGACACGGCCGAGCGAACGGCCCGGCCGAGGCGGCTTGGCTGCGGCGGCGGGGCCGGGTCGGCGATCGACCCGGCCGCCGATCGATACAGTACCTCCGCCCCAACGACGACCGCGACCTCGTCGATCCCCGGCTCGACCGGCAGTTGCGTCCCGAAGTCGTACCGGGCGTAACCGGGCGGGATGTCCGCGGCGTCGGACCGGGTCAGCCCGCAACGGGTGGCGACGTGGAGGTCGTACCAGACCTCGACTTCGTGCGGCGGCGTCCGCCCGGCCGGGGCTTGCCAGTAACCGGCTACCCGGAACAGAGGCATGCCGGAGAACGGCTCGGTCGCCCGGGTGACGGAGACGGCGGCGGTCGGCGGGGCGGCGTCCATGCCGGCAGCCCGGTGGGGTGGGGAACGTCCGCGGGCCGGGCGACCCGGGGCGGGAGTGTAGCCCCGGCGGCCGGCCGCCTCAAGGGCAAGGTCAGGTGTTGTGGACCCCGACGCGGCAATTTCTTACAAAGTCGATCAACGAAGTTGACGATCCCAACGGGTAATGTCTCCGTCCCGGTAGAATTCCGATGAGCATTACCGCGACGAATGTGACCAAGCGGTTCGGCCGGTTCACGGCCCTGGACGGGGTCACGGTCGAGTGCCCATCCGGGTCGCTGGTTGCCCTACTCGGGCCGTCCGGGTCCGGAAAAACGACCCTCCTGCGGATCATTTCCGGGCTCGAAGCCCCGGACGGCGGCACCGTCCACTACCGGGACGACGACATCACCCACCGGTCGGCCCGGGACCGGCACGTCGGGTTCGTCTTCCAGCACTACGCCCTGTTCCGCCACATGACCGTGTTCGAGAACGTGGCCTTCGGGCTCCGGGTGCGGAAGTGGCCGGAGGCCCGCGTCAAGGAGCGGGTGGCGGAACTCCTGAAGCTGGTCCGGCTGGAGGAGAAGGCTCACAACTACCCGGCCGCCCTGTCCGGCGGGCAGAAGCAGCGGATCGCCCTCGTCCGGGCCCTGGCCCCGGAGCCGCAGGTGCTACTCCTGGACGAGCCGTTCGGGGCCCTGGACGCGAAGGTCCGGACCGAACTGCGACACTGGCTGCGGCGGTTCCACGACGAGTTCCACGTCACCAGCATCTTCGTCACCCACGACCAGGAAGAGGCGTTCGAGGTGGCCGACCGGGTGGTGGTCATGAACCAGGGGCGGGTCGAGCAGGTCGGCACCCCGATCGAGGTGTTCGAGCACCCGGCCAACGCCTTCGTGATGGACTTCCTGGGCAACGTGAACAAGCTGCCGGTCCGGGTCGAGAACGGCCGGGCCCTCTTCGGCAAGGACGGCGAGGTCGAGCTGCCGACCCGGATGCTGGCCCCGAAGGAGAACGGCCACGCCGACGCCTACATCCGCCCGCACGAGCTGGACATCTCCCGGTCGGCCGATGGCGGCAACTGCGTCCTCGGCCAGGTCGTCCACATCAACCCGGCCGGGTCGGTGGTCAAGGTCCGGCTCCTGGCCGAGGACTTCGGCCTCATGCTCAACGTCGACCTCCCCCTCGACCGTTACCGCCAGCTCCGGCTCGAACTCCGCGAGGGCGTGTACGTCACGCCGAAGGCGGCCAAAATCTTCGAGCCCGACTACGCCATCTGACCGCCTGCCCCGGTTCTCATTGGTTTGGTTTGGGAACCCACACACCCTGCGCCGAAAACAATAAGGCGTATCTGATCGACATCTCCGCTTCGACAGCGGGAATCCTGCCTTAACCTCTGAAGGCGATTGGTCGTCCGCATTTTCGGGAGAAATGACTCTCCGCAATGTTTACCAAGACGGTCGAATTGGTTTATTTTTTCTGCTGGACAACCAGGTAACAAGCCGATACTGTTCTCAATACGACCAAGACGACGAATTTGGTCGTGTATGAGGGCTGCGTGATGACCGGCTCGTTGCTCGAGCGCTACTTCCTCCTCGTCGCCGGGCGCCTGCCCGCGGCCGAACTGGGCGTCCTCGCCACGGCGGCCGACCTCGCCGACCTAGGCCGGCTTTGTTGACCCCGATTTGACCGCCGAGCCCGCCCCCAGTCCCGCCGCCGAGGAGCCCCGCCGATGGTTCGCCGAGCCGCCCGCCTGTCCGCCCTGACGTTCGCCGCCGCGGCCGTCGCCGCCCTGGCCGGGTGCGGCGGCCCGAAGTTCACCCCCGTGACCGGCAAGGTGCTGGTCGGCGACGCCCCGGCCGAGCACGCCACCGTCGTGTTCCACCCGGTCAACGAGGCCGCCCCGGGGGCGGTCAAGCCGCGGGGGACGGTCGGGGCCGACGGGACGTACACCCTGACCACCCACACGGCCGGCGACGGGGCCCCGCCGGGCGACTACAAGGTGACGGTCGAGTGGTGGCTGACCGGGATGAAGTCGGTGGCCGACCCGGAGAGCCCGCCGAAGAACCGGCTGCCGGCCAAGTACGCCGACCCGGCCCAGTCCGGGCTGACCGCCACGGTCGGGGCCGGCCCGACCGAGGTGCCCACGTTCACCCTGAAGAAGTAGTCCCCCAATCCTCTGACTTCCTTTTCTCCCTGTGCCCGGAGGAGTTCCGTGTCCCGGTTCCGTCGATCCGCCTTCACCCTGATCGAGCTGTTGGTGGTGATCGCCATCATCGCGGTGCTCGTCGGCCTCTTGCTGCCGGCGGTCCAGAAGGTCCGGGAGGCGGCCGCCCGGATGAGCTGCCAGAACAACCTCCACCAGCTCGGCCTGGGCCTGCATAACTACCACGACCCGAACGGCGGGCTGGCGTCGAACATCCGGCCGCCGACGCCCCCGGGCATCCGCGTCCGGTGGCTGACCTTCATCCTGCCGTACCTGGAGCAGGAGCCGCTGTACCGGGGCATCAACCAGAACCTGAACTGGTCGGACCCGCTCAACGTCCCGGCCACCGGGACCCGGCTGAAGGTGGTCGAGTGCCCGTCGGCCCCGAACGGCCAAATCCTGGACGGGGCCCCGCCGCCGGAGACGTGGGCCCCGATCGTGGCCAACGGGGATTACGTGTCGATCTACGGGATCGACCCGCGGACGATCGCCGCCGGGCTGGTCCGGTGGGCCGGCCAGGACGGGGTGTCGGCCCCGGGGGCCCCGGGCGGCAACCCGCTGGAGTCCGGGGCGGTGTCGAAGACGGCCAAGCTCCGGTTCGCCGACTTCTACGACGGGCTGTCGAACACCCTGCACGTGACCGAGTCGGCCGGCCGGCCGAACATCTACCGGCAGGGCCGGCTGGCGGTGACCGCGACCACCGGCAACCGGATCAACGGCGGCGGGTGGTGCCGGCCGGCCAGCGACATGCGGCTGGTCGGGTCGTCGGCCGACGGGACGACGTTCCCCGGCCCGTGCGCGATCAACTGCACCAACGGGCAGGACATCGGGTCGGCCTACCCGCACCCGGTCTACGGGGTGGACGGGTCGAGCCAGGTGTACAGCTTCCACACCGGCGGGGCGAACGCCCTGTTCGTGGACGGGTCGGTGAAGTTCCTCCGCCAGACGATCGACATCCAGACGTTCGCCGCCCTGATCACCCGGGCCGGCGGCGAGCTGCCGGGGGACTACTAGCAGGCCCGCAGCTTCGGGCCGCCTCGTGCCGGGCGAACCCCGAGCGCGAGCGAGGCGGTGGAGATGCACCCCCTCGCTCACGCCCGGGGTTCGCCCGGCACCGCTGTCCGTCCGGCACCCGGCGCCCTAGTCTAATCCGTCTCGACAGACCGGGACGCGACCGAGGAGCGAGCGATGGCGCAGCGCATGTCCACCCGCCGGCGGATGGACCGGATCCGTGACGACCACGCGATCAGCCGGACGGTGAACGGCCACCTGAAGCGGAAGGAGCGGGCGAACCGGGACGCCCGGATGCTCGGCCTGATCAAGGCCGGCAAGTTCCCGTACACCCCGGCCGTCCAGAGCTGGCTGGCGGTCCAGCTCGACAAGCGGTTCGTACTCGTCACCGAGGACGACGTGAAAAAGCTCGTGGCGGCGGCCGACAAGCCGAAAGCGTAGGCGGGTTGAACAGGGCCGGGGGTTTGCACTCCGGGTCGGCTATCCCCCGCCCTTCCCGCCGTGGGCCTCGCACCGCAGGAACACCCGCGGGAAGACCGGCAGCCGGCCCCACAGCCGGTGCCACCCCCACCCCCGGCGGGCCGCCGGCCGGTCGCAGAAGCTGCACCGGGCGGCCGTCCCGTCCGGCAGTATCAGGGCCGTCGCCCGGCGGGCCTCGTCGTGGTCGGCGATGTCCGCCCGGGTGACGCCCCGGCGGTCCAGCTCCCCCTCCATCAGGTCGAGGGCGGCCGGCTCCATCCCCTCCCGGTAAACCGTCACCCGGTCGAGCAGCTCCTCGGTGTCGGCCCGGCGGACGTAGGCCGCCACCCGCCGGATGTCGAAGTGCATCATCCCCTCCCGAAGCCCCCACCTCATCCTTCGGGTGTGGTCAAGCCCCGGCCGCGCCAACGGCCGGCGCCGGGCCGGCGTTCCGGTCGTACCGGCCGGGGCCGGAACTTTTCCCCGCCCGGCCGCCTCTCATTGGGGTAGCCCGGCCGCCGCTGGCACCGCCCGCCCGCCGGATTTAGACTACACTGTCCGGACCCGCTCCGACACCCGCCCCGCCGCACGCCACCCCGGGGGTATACCGGATGACCCGCCTCCCGCTCGCCCTGGCGGCCGCCGGCCTGTTCGCCGCCGCGTCCGCCGGCCAGGACGCCCGCCCGGCCCCGTCCCCGCAGGCCCAGCGGATCAACGACCTGATCCGCAAGGGGTACGAGGGCAAGGGGATCAAGCGGCCGGCCGCCCGGGCGACCGACCACGAGTTCCTCCGCCGGGCGTTCGTCGACCTGATCGGCCGCATCCCGACGGTCGAGGAGGTGGTCGACTTCGAGCGGGACACGTCGGCCGAGAAGCGGGTCAAGCTGGTCCGCCGGCTCCTGTACGACGAGGATTACACCCCCCGGACGAAGGCCGGGCAGCCGGTCATGGCCGGCAAGAAGGACCCGCTCAAGATCGACTACGCCGCCAAGTGGGCCGACCACTGGGCCGACATCTGGACCGTCTGGCTGATGACCCGGACCGGCCACTCGGACTACCGGGACCAGATGCGGGTCTGGCTCGAATACCAGTTCAGCAAGGGGACCTCGCACAAGGAGTTGGCGGTCAAGCTGCTGACCGCGGCCGGGACGGTCGGCGGGGCCCGGTCCGGGGAGGGCTGGCCGTACAAGGACGACTACGCGGCCAACTTCATCGCCCACCACCTCGGGGAGGCGACGCCGGCCGCCAACCGCGCGGCCGACGGCCCGTTCGACGCCGTCCCGCTCACCTCCCGGGTGACCCGGCTGTTCCTCGGCCTCCAGACCCAGTGTACGCAGTGCCACGACCACCCGCTCGACAAGCAGTGGGTGCAGGCCGACTTCTGGGGGGTGAACGCCTTCTTCCGCCAGACCGCCCGCAGCGCCACCCCGACCCGGGCCCCGATCCGGGACGACAACCAGATGACCGCCGCGGCGGCCGTCACCGTGTCCGACGACTCCAAGCTGAACTCGGGGATGTTGGTCCCCTACGAGCGGCGGGACGGGCGGCTGATGAAGTCGTTCCCGGTCATGCTCAAGGACTACGCCCAGGCCGAGCGGGGGGAGCGGTCGAGCAAACTCCTGGCCGCGGCCACCTCGGGGAAGACCCGGCGGCAGCAGTTGGCCGAGTGGGTGGTGACCCACGACAACTTCGGCCGGGCCTACGTCAACCGGGTGTGGGCCCACTTCCTCGGCCGGGGGCTGAACCAGGACGCGGCGGCCGACGACTTCAGCGGGAACAACCCGGTCGTCCACCCGGAGCTGCTCGACTACCTGGCGGCGGAGTGGGCCAAGCCGGAGTACAACTACGACCCGAAGCGGCTGATGGAGTGGATTTGTACGAGCGAGCCGTACAACCTCAGCCACGTGGCCGTCCGGGAGTACGCGGCCCCGGAGTTCGACCCGTACTTCGTCCGGATGCCGCTGAAGGCGATGTCCCCGGAGGTGCTGTTCGAGTCCTTGATGACCGCCACCCGGGCCGAGGGCCGGGGCCGGGCGGCACGGACCGCCCTGCGGGACACCTGGATGCGGAAGCTGGTGCGGAACTTCGGGGACGACGAGGGGAACGAGCTGAGCTTCAACGGGACGGTGGTGCAGGCGCTCTTGATGATGAACGGCGGGGAGCTGAACGGCGAGATCGGGGTCGGCCGGGGGGCGTCGCCGGCCAACCCGGCGGCCGAGGTCGTGCGGAAGAACGGGGCGAACCCGCGGAAGGTCTATGACGAGCTGTTCCTGATGGCCCTGGGCCGGCACCCGACCGGGGACGAGGTGTCGAAGCTGGAGGAGGTCCGGAACGGGCAGGCGAAGCTCCCGATCGGCCCGACCCCGCCGAAGGGCGGCCCCGGCAAGCCGGCCCCGAAGGCCGGTCCGGCGATGCCGGTCATGGGGGCCAACCCGGGCGACGTGGCCTTCTACCAGGACGTGCTCTGGGCCCTGCTGAACACCAACGAGTTCATCCTCAACCACTGAGCCACCGGCGAACCGCGAGCGTGAGCGAGCGGGTGGGGACTACCACCCGCTCGCTCACGCTCGCGGTTCGCCCGTTCCCGTCACCGCCCCGGCTGCACGTCGGTCGCCACCAGGTACGGCTTGGTCAGGTCGTGGCGGGTCTGCGGCGTCCCGTACAGCTCCACCTTGCGGTTGAGGTGTCGGGTCAGGTCCACCCCCCGTCCGGGGGTCACATACGCCTTCACCACCCCCGGGGCCGACTCCAACCCGTAGGCCGTCTTGTCGTCGATCACCAGGGCCGACTTGACCAGCGTGCCGCTCGTCCAGCCGGGTCGGTCGGCCGCGGCCGGCGGGTCGGTCCGGGCGGTCGAGCCCGCCGGCGGGAGCAGGGTGGCGGTCCGGTCCGGTCCGGGCGGGCGGGGGGCGTCAGCCCCCTGATGGGCCC
>JAIEQO010000408.1 GCA_019747655.1 Gemmataceae bacterium
GGGCCACGCGCCGGCATACTACCCGCCGGCTCACTATTCCCCGCCCGCTCACTACTCGCACGGCGGGTACGCGGTCCAGTCTGGCCTCGGCTTCGGGGTCTATGCCGGGCAAACCTACGCCCCCGCGGTCGGCGTCTACGGCGGACCGGTCGCGGTCCCCGCCCCCTACTACTCCGGTTACGGCTATGGCACCACCTACGGCCACCACCGCCCCCACCACCTGTTCCACCACTAACACGCGAACGGGCCGGCCGGTCGCACGGCGGGTCGGAGAGGTTCTGCCTCCCCGACCCGCTCGGCCGTTTGACGGGCGACGCACCCGCGGAAGGACCGGCTCATGGACGAAGTTACGCCGAACCCGCCAGTCCTGACCCGCCGGGGCATCGGGTTCCACACGGCGGTGGCGGTCAACCTGGTGTTGCTGGTCGGGGTCGCCGGGTTCCTAGCGTTCGACGCCGCCCGGGAGACGCGGCAGCGGGAGCGGGAGAAGGTGGCGGCCCTGGACGAGGAGGCGATGACCCTGCACCAGGCCGTCGCCCGCCTCGCGCACCACTCGGCCGGCGAGTTGCAAGAGTTCGTGGACGGGGTATGCGGGCGGATGACTGACGACGCCTCACCCGGCCACCACATCGTGGTCGAAGCGCGGGGGCGGATTTACCAGGCCCGCGCCCACGGGCGGGACTCGGACGACACGGTCGGGGCCGTGCGGGCGGCCGCGCAGGCACCCGACCGCCGCGGCGCGATCCGGGGCGAGGTCGTCGTCGTGGGCACGCACGCCGAGGACGGCACCCGCGTGTTCGTGGCCGAGCGGCTGGACACCCTCCGGCATGAGGTCCGCGCCCAGGTCGCGCTCCGGGCCGCCGCCGTGCTGGCGTTCGGCGCGGTCCTGGCGATGGCCGTCAACCTCACCATCTACCGGCTGGTGTCCCGCCCCCTGCGGCGGCTGGCGCGGACCATCGGGGCGATCCGGGCCGGGCAGTTGGGGGCCCGGGCGGGGGCGTTCAAGAGCCGGGAACTCGCCGGGCTGGCGGCCGCGGTGAACGACATGGGTCGTACACTGGCCGAGGACGACGCCCGCCGGCGGTCGGCCGTCGCCCACGCCCGGCGGGTGCAGGAGAACCTGCTGCCGAAGCCCGGCCGGGCGGTGCCGGGGGTCACCATCGCCGCCGTCCACCACCCGGCCGACGGGGTGGCCGGGGACTTCTACGACGCCCTCCCGCTCCCCGACGGGTCGGTGCTGGTGTGCGTGGCCGACGTGGTCGGGCACGGGGTGCCGGCCGCGATGATGGCGGCCGTCCTCAAGGTGCTGGTCCTGGACGCGGCCGACCGGGACCCCGACCCGGGGCGGGTGGTGCGGCGGGTGAACGCCCGGTTCACGGCACTCGGCATCCCGGACGGGTTCGCGTCACTCCTGGTCGTCCGCTGGTGCCCCGAACAGAAGATGGCGTGGTACGCGAGCGCCGGCCACGAGCCGGGCCTGTTGGCGGTCGGGTCGCAACCGCCCGTCCTTCTCGAATCCACCGGCACCCTCCTCGGCGTTCTGGAGGACGGCGAGTGGGAGAGCCTCGCCGTCCCGGCCGGACCGGGGGCCACGCTCCTGTTGCTGACCGACGGGGTGACGGAGGCGATGGACGCGGATGGGGTGCAGTTCGGCCGGGGCCGGTTGGCCGAGGTCGTTGGGAGGGCCGACGGCGGGACACCCGAGGGCGTGGTCGAGGCCGTGGATGCGGCGGTGCGGGAACACCTGGCGGGCCGCCCGCCGGCCGACGACTACACGCTGGTGGCCGTGCGACTCGGGTAGCAATCAAGAGGGATTGGCCCCGCAGCGTGATCCGGGCATAACAGGCTCTGGGAAACCGCATGCGGCCGGCCCCGAGGCCATCGGTCGCGTCAGGAGGGTGCGCTGTGGGCCGGGCGGAACTCGCGGACGAAACCCTCGCGGCCGTGGTCGCGGCCGCCGGCCTCGATGCCCCCGACACCCGCGAGGGGTGGGAGTGGCGGCTCCAGTGCGCCCTGCCGTGGCCGGTCTACGACGGGTACCGCCAGCGGCGGGACGAGTGCTTCGCCGCCGCCAAGGACTCCGGCGATGTCGCCCGGCTCGCCGCGGCGGAAGACCAGTTCTTCGCGTTCGCGGGCGCGTACCCGGACCTGTGCCGACTGTTCGCGGCGGGGCGGCTCGGCTACTACGACGCCGTCCTCCCGAGAGTCGTCACCCGCCTCCGCCGCCGGCCGCCCGCCCGCATCCTGGACCTCGGCTCGTTCGCCGGCCTGACCACCCTGTACCTCGGGGCCGCCTTCCCGGACAGCCGGGTGGTCGGCGTCGAGCGCCACCCCGGGGCCGTCGCGGCCGCCGAGGCGGCCCGCGCCCGCTGCGGCCTCGGCAACGTGTCGTTCGCCTGCGCGGACTTCACCGCGTTCGACGACGGGGTATTCGACGCCGTGGTGTCCCTCCAGGCGATGCCGGCCTGCCTGCTCCCCTGGCTGCCCGCCGAGCGGCCCGAAGACTACGCCCGCGGGCCGCACCTGGAGGCAGCACTCGGGGCACTCGGGGCACCCGCCGCGCCGGTGCAGGCGGTCGCCCGGGCGGTCGCGGCGGTCCGCCGCCTGACGGCCGCCGGGGGCCTCGCCGTCCTGCACGAGCGGGTCTCCGGCCTACCCCGCGCCCTACTCTTCCAACACCTCCTGTCGCGGGCGGGCCTGGCCGTCACCGACCGGTGCTGGGCCGGGTGGCACAGCTTCAGCCAGCGCGACGCGCGGCAGTCGTTCCCTCTCATCACGGCCACCGCGTCCGACGGGCCGGCCCCGGCCGACGAGGGGGCGATGATCGCCCTGTACGCCCTGCCGGGCGGGCCGGACCTGGCCGGGTTGCCTCGCTTACACGGCGTGACATACTCCGGCTTTCAGGCCCACGCGGCGTTCGCCGCCTTGCCCGGACCGCGCGACGAGCTGTGCCTACGGGCGGGTCTGCCGGACGGCCGGCGGCTGCACGGCTATTTCGGCATCGCCAGCGGCTTGTGGGCGTATGTTTATCGGTGCGACACGCACGACGAGCGGATGATGACGGTCGGCGACCGCGGGATCGCGCCGGCCTTGTTCCGGGCGGGCCTGGACGAACTGGGCCGGCTCGCGGCCGCGGACCAACTCGCCCTGTGCGACCCGCCACTCGACAAGTTCCGCTACCATCTCGGGAAGAGGTTCAAGGTCTGAGCGAGACCGGGCATTTCCCGATGCGGAACCGACTTCCCAGCGGCGTGTCTCTTGGCGAAAGGAGCGGCGGCTTCCTTCCTGAACAGGTCATTCCCACTTATTAACCCTCAGAAGCCGGGATTGACTGCTCTCCCGCGCGACGGTATCGCCAGTCGGGTTCAACAGGGGGAACCAGGGGCGGCGTTGCCCCTCAACCATCTCAAACTGGGGGTAAGCCATGTTCTCACGGAAGTGGGTCGTGCGGGCGTTGATGCTGATCATCGCCTGTGCCGTCCTCGGCGGGGCCTTGACGGGGTGTGAGTCGAGCGGGGGCGGAGGCTACAGAGGCAGTGACGGCCACGCGGGACACAACCATTGACCGGAGAGCCTGGGTAGGCGGTGGCGGACGCCAACCCGAACTTCGTCTGGCAAACGGTTCATTTCCCACGAAAAAATCTTCGCCAATCTCGGTGCGATTCGTTCGGACGTTTGAGGCCGCTACATTTTTGGCACCGATCGGAATCGAATCCCGAACAGTTCCAGTTCCGATAGGTATCTACTGCCCACAGTTGGCTTACTGGACGTGCCGATATGGCCGCGGGTCGGGCAACAGCCCCTCGTTCCGCACGCGGGTCAGTTCGGCGTGGCTGACGATCCACTCACCGGCGACGCCGCGGCCGGCCTTCTTCTTCTCGGCACGGACCCGGCCGAGCCGGCACCACTCGCGGACCGTGAACTCCGCCTTGCCGAGGAGTGTCGCCACTTCGGCGGTCGAGTACCATTCCTTGATCGTCCGCTGCTCGACGAGACTTGCCAACAGCGTCTCGATCTTTGTCAGACGCGCGAGGAGCTCGTCATTCGAGGTCGTCATGGCGTTCTCCTTTCACGGTTTCGTCAACAGGAAGCGGGAACAGGATGTCCTGGGCGAGCCGGGCGGCGGCCCGGCGGCAGTAGTGTTCGTCGATCTCGAGTCCGACGGCCCGCAGACCCATGTCCTTCGCCGCCCGGAGCGTGCTGCCGCTGCCGAGGAACGGGTCGAGGACGATGCCACCCGGCGGGGCGAACGCGGCGAGCAGCGGGTAGAGGGCGTGGACGGGTTTCTGGTTGGGGTGGAAGGCGTCGATCTCCCGCTCCCACTCGATCACGTCGGCGATGCCCTTCGCCGGTCGCGGCGGGCGGCCCTTGGCGAGCAGGAACGCGGTCTCGTGCTTGCCGCGGGTGAACCGGCCGAGGCCCCAGACGTTCTTGACGAACGCCAGGTGGCTGACGAGCCGGAAGCCGAGGTGCTTCCACACGCCGACGAAGCGGTCGCACTGGGGCCATCCGTAGAATGACACGCAGAAGGTGTCGGGCTTGAGCAGCCGCCAGAGTTCGGCGTAGGTCGGGTGCAGCCAGTCGTCGCGGTCGTCGCCGACGATGGGTTCGCGGTCCCCGTCCCACCGGCCCTGGTAGTTCACCAGGTACGGCGGGTCGGTGAGAACGAAGTCGAACGACTCGTCGTCGAAGGTCGGCAGCACGGCCCGGCAATCGGCGTGGTAGATGGTAACGCCGCCGCGCTCGTAGTACGGCGGGGGCAGGTCAGTATCGGTCATGCAGTTCTCCGCAGCACTCGACTCGGATGAACGCATTGAACCCGTGTTGCCAACGCATCCCCAGCGGGTCGTGGGGCGGTTCTGGGGCGAATCCGTTTACGAGGTGGGCGGTGGAGCGCGAGAAGCGGGAGTACCGGGCGGACGGACTGAAGTTGAAGCGGCTCCGCGCCCAGTTCGCCCTCACCCTGGAGCAGTTCTGCGGCAAGTCCGGTCTCGACAAGGCGACGGCCCGGAAGCTGTTCAAAGGGACGCCGGTCACGCTCACCACGCTGTCGATCGCGGCGAAGGTGTTCGGCATCACCGACCACCTGGAACTGCTCCACCCGGACGAACTGGTGGCGTTGGGCGTCGATCCGACGGTGACGGTGTCGGGCGAGACGGTTCAGGAGTGGCAGGTCGAGGCCCGCCTGACGGCGTGGGAGAAGACGGCGAACGGCCTCCAGTATCACGTCGCCCGGCTGCGGCACCGCTTCCTGCCGTCCCGGTTCGCGCGGGGCAAGTGCTACGAGTTGCGTCATCTGGCCGTGGCCGAACGGCAGCGGCTCGACGGGCAGTTGCGGCGGCACGCGGAGGTGTGCGAGCGGGTCGGCCGGCACCCGAACGTGGCAGAGAACGTCACCGCCACGTTCGTCGAGAACGGCGGGCTGTGGTGGGTGCTGGATCGGTTCGAGGACGGAACGACGCTTGCAGAGCGGCTGACTGAAGGGCCGCTCGAAGGAACCTCCCTCAAGACGGTGATGACGGGGATCGCGGCCGGCCTGGACGCCCTGCACCGCGAGAAAATCGTCCGCCGGGAACTGTCCCCGCGGTTCGTGCTGCTCCGCAAGAAAGACCGGACGCCGGTGCTGACCGATTTCGAGTTGGCGAAGTTGCTCGACGGGGTTCCGACCGTGTCGCCGGTCGGTGGTTGGCCGGACGACCCGTATTTGGCCGCGGAGGTCGTCAGCCGCGGGACGGTGGACGGGCGGGCCGACCTCTACAGTTGGGGGCGGGTGTTCGTTCATTGCCTGACGGGTCGTCTACCAGAGCCGGGTGCCGACGCGGACGCGGCTCGAACTTCGGCACTGCCGGCCGGCGTTCGGGCGGTGCTGGTATCCTGTCTCGCGTTGCCGAAGAGCGACCGCCCGGCGTCGGTCGCGGACGTACTCAAGGCGATCAAGAAGTGGTGACGGGTCTGCCATCCGTGGAGGGGCTGTCGTGGCGGTGTCGAGGGTGCGTGTGCGGACGCTCGGCGAGTTCGTCTTCTGCCCGCGGGCGGGTTTGCTCTCGCACGCCTCGGCGGACGAAGAAGACGAGCCGACCGACGAGCGGATGAACCTGAACTTCCTACCCGAATACAGCTTGGTGCTGATCGAGGAGCAACTCGCCGTCCAGTTGCGGCGACTCGCCCGCTGGGCCGCGTGGGCGGCGGGCGGGCTGTTCCTGGTCGTCGTGGCCGTGCGGAACGAACTGCCGCCGGTGATGCCGCTCGCCCTGGCCGTGCCAACGGTCCTCTGCGTCTGGAAATCGTTGCAAGCTCTCTCGGCGGTGGTCACGCTCGGCGACCGGCGGCGGGAGGCGCTGACGGCGAAACCGACGGAGCCGCCGGCGGACCTGACGGACGACACGCCGGTGCGGTGGTGGGAACTGCTCAAGGCCGGCTTCGAGTCGGTCCCGTATCTCGAACCGCTCTACGACGAAGAGTTGGCACTCGCCGGCAAGCCGTGGCGGGTGCTGAAGAAGGGGTCGTTGCGGATTCCGGTCATCCGCCTGCCGGCCGACAACTACCACGCGGGGCGGTACTGGGTGTACGAGCAGCACCGGGTCCGGCTCGCGGCCTACGCTGCGTTGCTCGCCGCGTGCGAGGGCGGCCAAACGCCGTACGCCGTCGTGCTGTTCGGCGGGAGTTACGCAGGGGTCGCGGTGCCGGTCGTTCCGGCGACGGCAGTGATCGCCAAGTTGGACGAACTCCGACGCGGTCTCGATTTGGAACGAATGGGCATCCCCACACCGCTCCCGACGAACCCGAACGTCTGCTCCGGTTGCCCGCTCGGACGGCCTCGGGTCGTGACCGCGGCGGATCGGAAAGACGAGGCACTCGGGCGAAAGCTGCACGTCGTCACCGGGCCGGACGGGCGGGCGTACCACAGCGAGTGCGGGGAGCGCTTCTGCTGGACGCCTCCGCACACCGACGCGATCCGCAAACGGCTGACCGGGTTGGCATGACGGTCAGGTTTTCGGGACACGGACAGTGCCCTTGCCTCTGCACCCTGGACACGTCTCTTTCACCTCTTTGCCGCCGCAACTCCTACAATTCCGCTTGCCGCTGCACTTCGTACACTCGACCTCCCCGCGGCCGTTGCAGTAGGAGCAATCGCGGTTGAACCGCCGTTCGGGCAGTTGGCCTCTCCCGCCGCACGGCCTGCACGGCTGGGTGCCGGAGCCGAGACACTTTTCACAGACGCCGGTGTTCTTGCAGGTGTCGCAGACGCCGTCCACTTTTCCCGAGCCGGCGCAACCGGCGCATGGCTGCTCGACGGTTTCCGGTTCGGGCTTACTCGCGTCACCCGTCGGGGCGTCGTTCCGAAACGGGTTCTTCGGCTTGGGCTTGTCTTCCGTCAGAGTCGCATCGGCGTCCGTGGCCGACGGCGGGGTGGTCTTGGAGCAACCCGCGACGACGGGAAAAAACCCGGCGAAGAGGCCGGTCAAGAAGTCACGGCGGAACATACCAGTTCTCCAACGAGTTGCCCCCGCATCTCGGTCGCGGAATTCAGCCGCTAACCCGGCGGGCGTCGGCCACGGACGCGGTCGAGCAGGGTCAAGAATACCTGTCCGAACGACCCGAGCCGAGACCCCGGTCGAAATTCGTGGGCGAGTCCGTCCACGGTCGCCAAACACGCGGTCCGATTGTCGAACCGCTCGTCCGGGTCGAGCGCGAGACAGCGGGCGAAAAACTGGTCGAGGGCGGCGACGGCGGCGAGGGGAATTCGGCCGCGGTCGGGCATCCGGGCCGAGGGTGGTCGGTATTTCCCGGCGAAGGCATCCCGCAAGTTCGGCAGGTCGGCCCGACCGCCGACGCCGTCGTAGGGAATTTCCAGGGTGAGCAGTTCGTAGCCGAGGACGCCGAGCGAAAAATAGTCGGCCCGGAAATCGACCGGGGCCTGTTCCCGGAATTGTTCGGGGGCGGCGTACGGGGCCGAAATGCCGTCGCCGGGTTCCCGCCGCGTCGTCCGTTCGACCGGCCACGCCGAGCCGAAATCGATCAGGGTGAATTTCGTCGGCCGCGGTTCGAGGACGACGTTCGCCGGCTTAATGTCGCCGTGGACGGAATGGGCGTCGGAATGGAAATGACCGACCCCGTGAAACAGCCCTCGTAACAACCGGACGATTTCCCGGCTGCTCGGCCGCGGCTGCTTCTTCGCCCGCACGTCGGCCAGGAATTGGTCGAGGGGAATTCCCCACACCCAATCCGTCAGCACTGAAATCCGATTTCGCTCGGGGTGGGTCTCGCGGATTTTCGGCAGGTTGAGGTTCTTCTCGGCCACCCGGCGAAGCGTCTCCAACCGTTGACTCGTCGCCGCCGAGCGCGGCAGGGTGTGCAACACGCGAAAATCGCCGCCGACGCCGGCCCGTGGGTCGAACACTTTGCGGGCCGTCCCCCGCCCCAGAAGTTCGACGACGAAATACGTCCGCCCGCCGACCATGACCGTGTCGGTCACCGGGTAGCGCCGACCGCGGCAGCGAATATCGTCCGGCCGTCCCACCGAATTACCCTTCCCCGCGTTACGTCGCCGCGGATTTCCGACGGCGGAAAGCCCCCGGCATTTTTTAGTCCGAAAGTGGGCCGGCTTACCGCGGGACCACCGGTGGCCGCAACTCCTTGTCGGGAATCGGTCTCGGGAACCGGGGGTGGACCGGGATACCGCAGCGGGCCGGTCCACGCAATCGGCCAAGAATCGGCCAACCGAACTGCCCGAAACCCGCCCGAGATTCCCCCCAGGCTCGGCTGAGGGACCGATGCGGACAGGTTTATCTTGGCCCGTGTGACGTGGGTCCACAAGGGGCACCGGTCACGCGGGGGAAAATCATGTTCTCGTTCTTCGACCACCTGCGGCGGCGGACCTGCGACTCGGTCCTCGCCGGCATGTACGACGCATTCGAGTTGATCGAAACGCGCAACGCGGACGAGCAGACGCGGACGGCGGACTTACTGCTCGCCAAATTCGACGGCGAGGCCGAGCCGAAACCGCTGGCACCGGCCCCGGTGCCGACGCCCCGTCCGGTCCCGACCACTGTGACACAGCCCCGGCCGTTGCTGCCGCCCCCCACCCCGCCGACGCTGCCGACTCCTCCCGCCGGCGGGGAAGCGCTCCAGCCTCGGAAGCGCGGCCGGCCGCCGAAAGGTGCGGAGGGTCCGTCATGACCGGCCGGGAAAAGGAACTCTGCGTCGTCCTCAGCCACCACCTCCGAATTCTGTCCATCGACCAGATCGCCCGCGGGTGGTGGCCGCCCAACCGGGACGCCCGGTGGCGGGCGCGGGCGGACGTGAACCGGCTCGCGCAGGCGAAGTGGCTGATCCCGGTCACGGTCCTCGCCCGCCCACAACTCGATCTGTCCGCCCCGATTTTCGCGTGGGCACCGGGCGACCCCGAGCCGGATTATTCACTCCTCGAAAACTGGTGTCGGGAACGGTGGGACTGCCCGGCCGTGCAAACCGAGGTCGCGGTGGCCGGGCGGCGGGCGCTCGACGTGTTCGGCGGCTCGACGCCGGGCGACGTGAAGAACGCCTGCCAGACGACGCACGACCTGCACGTCGGCGAAATCTTCCTCCGCTACCGCGAGTGCGGGCTGAACTGGCGGGAGCAGTGGGTCGGTGAAGACGCCGTCGCCGCCCGCTGGGGGTGGACGAAAATCCCCGACGCGGTGTTGTGCAACGCCGACGGTACCCCGGTTCGGGCGGTCGATTTCGGTGGGGCGTACGGCGACGAACGGCTGCGGGATTTCCATGCGGCGTGTGCCGAGAAGTCCCTCCCCTACGAACTGTGGTGACCGCGATGGCCAAGCGCAAACACGACCTGTCCGAGCGCGACCACAAAATCTTGGAGTTCGTCGGCCAGTATCGCCTCGGCACGGACGAATTGTTCCGGCGGGTCTTCTTCCCGGACGTGACCGACCTGCGGGCGGTCCGCAAGGTCACGTTCCGGCTCGTCCGACTCAACTACCTGCGGAAGTTCCAACTCAACCCGAAGGCAGCTTACTACGTCCTCGCCCCACGGGCGTGCCGGCTGGTCGGGGCGAAGGTGCGGGAGCCGATCCCGTTCACCGAGCAGTCGCTTCCGGGTGCCCTCGGGGTCGCCTGCTTCTGCGTCGCCAGCGGGGTGAAACGCTACACGGCGGCCAAGTTCCAGGCCGGCCACCCGGACCTGTGCAAGCCGGGCCAGTGCCGGTCGAACTATTTCAAGGAGGAGGTCGAGGGGCGGTTCACGCTCGGCATGTTCCTGTTCGACCGGGCGACCGCGCCGAAGCGGATGGCGGCAAAGGTCCGGAAGGTGATTTCGCAGCGGTACCGACTGCCGGCGTTCCGCGACCTCATCCTCGCGGGCCGCTTCCAACTCGTCATTCTCACCGGGTATACTGAGAAGTGTCTCGAACTGGACAAGGCCGTTCGGGTCGGCCACCGCGGGCCGGTGCGGGTGCGGGTCGCCGTGGTGCCGGAACTGGGAGACTTGCTCACGGGCGGTTGACGTATGCGGATTCCCACCTCGGAGACGAACGACACCCTTGATGCCGCATCCCTTCCGCCGACCGAAGGCACCGAACTCAACTACCGCACCCGCCCGGATGTCGAGACCGAAATCCGCTTCACTCGGGATGCCCTGACGTTCGCCGTCGGCGTCTCCGTCGTGGCCGCCATCGCGGTCCGGTTCCTGGTCCCCGACTACCTCGGCTACGCGGCCGTCGCCCTGTTCGGGGTGGTCTGGTGGTTCGTCCCCGACGCCACCCGGCCCGATCCGGACGCCCCGAGCCGGACGGTCGAGTTCCGCCTCTGGCTCGTCGCGGTGCTGGTCGGTTGCGTCGCGCTGCACGCCACCGTGCCGCCGGCCCTCGCCGGCTACCTCGTCGCCTTCCCGTGTGCCGTCGCTGCCCTCGTTGGGCTGGCCCTCGTCTACGCCCGGCAGGTCGTCGCGTGGATGGCGGCGAACCCGAAAGTCTACGGCGACGTGGGCCGGGAGTGGCAGGGCTTCTTCCCGCACCCCGGCCGGTGGGCCGTGTGCGAACAACTGCCGGCGGCACGGGCGACGGTGCTGGCCCCGGTCTTCCTGCTCGCGGCGTATCTGTTCGGCGTCCTCGTCCTCTGGGAACTCGGGTTCGAGGGCCACAACCCGCTCGCCCCATCACTGGCCGTCGTCGGGTTTATTCTCTTCCTCGGACTCGTCGTCCTGGTGCGTCGGTCGTTCAAGCGGGACGAGGGGTTCTCGCTCGGGCTGACGGCACGAGTGCTGTGGGAACTGCTCGTCGTCTTCGCAACCTACAACCGGCACCGCACGCCGGCCGCCGGGGTGTTCCGCTTTCCCCTCCGCCGGCTCGTCGATGTGGACGCCCGCAAGCACTTCCTCCTGATCGCACTGCTCGTTGCCGGGTTGGCTGCGGCCGTCGTCCTGCCGCCCGTCTGGCCGCCCTCCTTGACGGCCCAGCCCGTGCAGGGACAGCTCCTCCCGCACGAACGCGAATACCTCACGCAGCTCCCACCCGGCAAAGCGCGACGGGAGGCCGCGGCGTTGATCCGGAGTCGGACGGTCACGGAGGACGACATCGAACGGATGGAGCAGGAGCGGTGGGAATCGATCCCCCGGCGGGTCGTCACGGTCCTGGTGGCGGTCCCGCTCGGAGTCGTGTTCCTGACCGCGGTCGTCGCCTGGGCGACCGTCGGCGAACTGCTCGCCGGGTTCTACCTCGCCCTCGAAGCGCCGGGCGGTCGGGCGCGGACGACCGACAGCGAGTGGGACGTGTACGTCAGCCGGCTGATCAGTTCCCAGCACGCCCTCGAACGGGAACACTTGCTCGTCGGGTTCAGCCTGTTCGGCGACTACCCGGTGCTGCTCCACAAGACGATCTTCGACCAGCACTACCACCTGACCGGGGACACCGGGTCGATGAAGACCTCGCTCGTCGCCGGCCCGCTGGCCACGCAGTTGATGGCCCGCAACGACTGTTCGGTGGTGGTCCTCGACCTCAAGGGGGACATGGCCCTGTTCGAGTCGTGCCGGATCGAGGCGGCCAAGGCGGGCCTGCCCTTCTCCTGGTTCACGTCCGAGCGGGGGCGGTCGAGTCACGCCTTCAACCCGTTCGTGCAGTCCTACCACCGGGACGTGACGACGGACCAGCGGGCGGAGACGCTCATCCAGGGACTCTCGCTCGACTACGGCATGGGCTACGGGCGGGCTTACTTCACGGCCATCAACGAGAAGGTGCTGAAGTCCGTCCTGCGAAAGATGGACCTGAAGTCGTTCGTCGAACTCGACCTCCTAATGAACGGCCCGCACGCGCTCGACTTCCTGAGCGCGAAGGACATCCGCGACGCCGGACACCTGACGGCCATCGTCAACCGTCTGGCGGCGGTGGCCCCGCTCAACGAGATGCGGCCGGAAGGGTCGCCGCGGCGGATCGAGGTGGCCGACATCCTGAACACGAAGCAGGTCGTCTACCTCAACCTGAAGTCGGCCCAAGAGCCGCTCGCGGCGGCGAGTATCGCCCGCCTGTTCCTCTGGTCGCTGTTCTCGTGCGCCGCCCACAGCCCGGCGCGGGACAACCGGGTCTACTTGATCATCGACGAGTTCCAGCAGATCATCGCCGACGCCATCAAGCTGGTGTTCGAGCAGATCCGCGGCCTCGGAGTGACGCTCGTGCCGGTCCACCAGACCGGCGGGCAACTGCTCCGCCAGGGCACCGACTTGGCGGACACGGTCGATTCCTGCACCGCCGTGAAGCACGTCTTGCGCGCGTCGGACCCGCGGACGGTCAAGCGGATCGAGGAGATGTCCGGGGTGCAGACGTATCACACGTTCTCGTGGACGCAGGACACGTCCGACGGGGACGGTGAGATCGACCCGTCGCAGGCGGTCGAAGGAATGCTCCAGGTCAGCGAGACGCACGGCCCGGTGCTGGACCGGAACACCATCATGGCGGCGAGCGCCGACCAGCAGGCAAGTTTCATTCGCTTCACCTTCGGGAGCGGTTATACTCAGTTCGGTGCAAAAACGACGATTGTCCGGTCCCTCTTCCCGGTGGACCGGGACACGCACGCGCGGCGGGAGAAGGCTCCGTGGCCGATCCTGCCCGACGACTCGGTGACAGCCTCGCTGCCGGCCAAGCCGACCGACCCGAAATCGCTTCCCGCCGCGCCGCCCGACGGCCGGGCCACGGACTGGGACGAGCGGTTCCGGAACGATAACCTGTAACTGTGCCTTCATCGGCCACTATTTTCATCCGCGATTCGGAGGACGAACCCATGTTGAACGCATTCGGCGGGCGGGGGCATTCCGCCCTCCCGCCCAAC
>JAIEQO010000855.1 GCA_019747655.1 Gemmataceae bacterium
CCCCGGCCGACGCCAGATCGGCCCACAGCCGGGCGGGGTCGGTCGGCGGGGCCGGCCCGACCCGCCGCGCGTCCCAGACATCGACCCCGCCGTCGGGTCGGACGGCCGCCAGATGCCGCCCGTCGGCCGACCAGTCGATGTCATCGGACCCGTCCTCCCCCCACCCCGCGGCGGGCAGAACGGCCCGCACCCCCCACGTCCCGGCCTCGATCAGCCGCACCTCGTACCGGTTGAACTCCCGCCCGATGCCGACCGCCAGCGTCCGCCCGTTCGGGGCGAACCGGAGGCCCGACAGCCCATGCGCCCCGGGCGGTTCGACCGCCGTGACCTGTCCGGTGCGGAGGTCCAGGGCGGACAGGATGGGGGTCGATCCGCCGCGGGTGCCGGCGACGACCAGGAGCCGGCCGCCCGGCGAGAAGGCCGAGCCGTAGGGGGCACCGACCAACTCGTGCTGCGCGAGCCGCGGATCGCCGGGACCGGACACCCCGACCGTCCCGCCCCCGTCGGGGCCCCCGGCCACCCCGATCGTCGACCGGCCGTAGACCGCCAGCCGGCCGTCGGGCGACACGGCCCCCAGCCCGACCGGGTGCGGCCCCCGGGCGCGGTCGACCCAATCGGCCGGCAGCCGGACGGCGTGGACGACCGCCCCGGTGTTCGGGTCGCGGACCCGGACCGTGTCCTTGTCGTCGAACTCGACGTGGGCCGATCCGTCGGCGGTGAACCGCTGGTTGGTGATCCGGCCCGGCCGGGGGGTGCCGGGCGGGGGCCGCCGCTCGGCCCCGGTCGCCACGTCCCAGGTGACGAAGCCGCCGTCCTCGTCGGTGTAGTGCAGCCGGTCGCCGGCCGGGCCGAACGCCGTGGATGTGCGGTACATCGCCCCGGGTAGCCCGGCCGCCCGATCCGGCACACGCCGGCGGGCCAGCTCCCGGCCGGTGGCCGGGTCCCAGGTGTGGACGTACCCGCCGGCCAGCCCGACGAGGGTGCCGCCGGCTGTGAACCGCAACCGGGCGACCGGCCCGAGCAACGCTCGCGGTGATAGCCGCGGGCGGCCGGTCGCCACCTCCCAGGCCACCACCTGATGCGTTCCCGGCTGGGTATACAACGTCCCCCCGTCGGGGGAGAAGCAGGCCGGCCCCCGGCTCGGGGTCGGCAGCCGCGCCCGCACGGCCCCGTTCGCCAAGTCGTAGACCGCCCAGCCGTCGGAGCCGGACACGGCGACTGACTTCCCACCCGGGTCGGCGACTAACCGGCCGAACTCCGCTCGCCGGTGGATCAGCGTCCGCCGCTTCTTGCCGGCGACATCCCACATGTCCAGCGTCCACCCGCCGTCGCGGAGGACCCACACGAACAGCCCGGCCCCGTCGGCCGTGAACCCACCGGGCGATTGCCGCTCGCCGGCCTTCGGCACCTCCCCGAACGGCTTGCCGGTGGCCGTGTCGTGCAGCCGGACGGAATCGGGTCCCTGGATGCAGACGACCGACCCGGCGGGGCTGAACACCTGCGGGCTGAAGCTCCCGCCCGGGGTGCGGATCACCCGCGCGCCCCCGGCCGCGGCGTCGTACAGGCGGACCTCGGCGTTGCTCGTCCCGACCAGCCAGCCGGCGTCCGGGCTGGCGCTGTGATGGACGGGCGGCTCCCCGTCCGGGGTGGGCGGCAGCTCCCACGGGCGGCCGGGGTCGGCCACGGCCCCGGTGTCCGGGTCGAACGTCCGCAAGTGGTACGGCTGGGGGGTGGCGGCCGGCTGGGCGTAGAACACCCGCACCCGGCTACCGGCGAGGGCGACCTGATACACCCAGTACGGATGCGGCGGCCCGGCCAACCAGTGCCGGGCGACCAACCGGCCGGTGGCCGCCTCCCAGACGAACAGATCGACATCGGCCCGCCGCGCCGCGTCTTTCCCGGCCGTGTACACACGCTTGCCGTCGGCCGACACGCCGAGCAGTTCAACGGGGGCCGGGTGGCGGAACTCCGGCGAGCCGATCCGGCAGACCAGCCCGGCCGGGGCGACCGGCAGGGCCGCGGCCAGGAACGCGGCGGGGATCATCGGTCCTCCCGGTCAGTGCTCGATCCAGAACCAGTCCGGCGGGGCGGCCTCGTACTTCGAGTACACGTCGTCCGGGTCCACCGGCTCCCACTCCAGCCCGGCCGCCGTCGCGGCCGCCTCGACCGCCGGGACCGCGGCCGCCTCGACCAGGTACTTCCGCCCGAGCCGGTCGCCCCGCCGGTCGAACGCCACCTGCTCGGCGTACACCCTCTCGAACTCGTCGGGCTGCTCCCGCAGCATGGCCGTCCAGAGGCCGCTCAGCCGGGCCTTGAAGGCGGCTTCGGCCTCGCCAGGGGCCGACAGGAGGGTGAAAGCCAGGTACTCGTCCATCGAAGTAGTAGTGGCGAGGGGCCGGGGGCAAGGGGCGAGATGGGGTTAGGATACCGCCTGCCGGGGCGGTCGGCTTTGTCTTGCCCCACGCCCCTTGCCGCTCGCCGCTTCCCCAATGACCCCTTGCAACGGGCCGGTCCGTGGGCGACAATCTCGGTACTGCCGGATAGCCCGCCTGCCGACCTCCCCGCCGGTCCGAGCCCTCCCGAGGGTCCCTTCCCATGCCGACGCCCCGCCCCCGCCTCGCGGCGGCCGCCTTCGCCATGCTCGCCCTCGCCGGGCCCGCCCGGGCCGCCGACGCCCCGCCGCCGGAGCCGTCGCAGGTGAAGGCCCTGGCCGTTCACCCCGCGAAGGTCGCCCTCACCGGGTCGGACGATGCGGCCCAGCTCGTCGTCACCGCGACCCTGGCCGACGGCCGGGTGTTCGACCTGACCCCGTTCGCCCAGTACAGCGTGGCCGACGGCAAGACGGCGAAGGTGACGCCGGCCGGGCGGGTGATGCCGAAGGGGAATGGGGCCACCGAGATCGCCGTCGCCTTCGGCGACAAGACAGCCCGCGTCCCCGCCGAAGCGAAGCACGTCGGCGAGAACCTGCCGCTGAACTTCACCAACCAGGTCGTCCCGGTCTTCACCAAACTCGGCTGCAACAGCGGCGGCTGCCACGGGAAGGCCAGCGGCCAGAACGGCTTCCGCCTGTCGCTGCTGGGGTTCGAGCCCGACCTCGACTACATGACGCTCGTGAAGGAGGGCCGCGGCCGGCGGCTGTTGCCCGCCGCCCCGGACGCCAGCCTGTTCCTGATGAAGGCGACCGGCAAGACGGCCCACGGCGGCGGCAAGAAGATGGACCCGGACTCGGACGAGTACCGGGTCGTCCGCCGGTGGATCGCCGCCGGCATGCCGTGGGGCGACCCGAAGGACCCGGCCGTCACCAGGATCAGCGTCTACCCGGAACACCGGGTCATGACCCGCAACGGCCGGCAGCAGTTCGCGGCGTATGCCCACTACTCCGACGGCCGGGTCGAGGACATCACCCGCCGGGCCCAGTACGAGAGCAACGACACCGAGATCGCCACCGTCGGCGAGGCCGGGCTGGTCCGGACGAACGCCCTCAGCGGCGAGGCGGCGGTGATGGCCCGGTACCAGGGGTTCGTGGCCGCGTTCCGGGCGACGGTGCCGCTCGGGGCCGACGCCCCGAAGTGGGAGTTCGCCGAGAAGACCGTTGCGGACAAGCATACCGCGAAGAAGTGGCGGGACCTCGGCCTCGTCCCGTCGGAACTCACGACCGACGAGCAGTTCGTCCGGCGGGTCTACCTGGACATCACCGGCACCCTGCCGACCCCGAGGCAGGTGGCCGCGTTCGTCGCCGACGCCGACGCCGCCAAGCGGGACAAGCTGGTCGACGCGCTCCTGGAGACGCCGGAGTACGCCTACTACTTCGCGGCCAAGTGGGCCGACGTGCTGCGGGTCAAGCGCCGCGGCGAGCAGGGCCGGGCGGCCGGGACGTTCGCCTTCCACGAGTGGATCCGCCAGCACGTCGCCGCGGACACCCCGTACAGCGAGTTCGTCCGGGCCATCCTGACCGCCACCGGCGACGAGCGGAAGAACCCGCCGACGGTCTGGTACAAGGAACTCGACAAGCCCGAGGGGTTCGTGGACGACGTGGCCCAGGTGTTCCTCGGCCAGCGGCTGGCGTGTGCCCAGTGCCACCACCACCCCTACGAGAAGTGGGGCCAGGACGACTACTGGGGGTTCGCCGGGTTCTTCGGCCGGGTCGGGCGGAAGCAGGTCGTGCTGCCCGGGTTCGACCCGAACCGCGGGCAGGTGACGGTGCAGACGATCTTCGCCCGGGCCGACGGCGGGGTGACCAACAAGCGGACCGGGAAGGCCGCCCCGCCCAAGCCGCTCGACGGCACGGCCGAGGAGGTGGCCCCGGGGGACGACCCGCGGGAGCGGCTGGCCGACTGGATGACGGCCCCGAAGAACCCGTTCTTCGCCCGGGCGGTGGCCAACCGGTACTGGGCCCACTTCTTCGGCCGCGGGATCGTCGACCCGCTCGACGACATGCGGGTGACCAACCCGCCGTCGAACCCGGAGCTGCTCGACGCCCTGGCCAAGGAGTTGGTGGACAACGGGTACAGCCTGAAGTACCTGATCCGGACGATCTGCAAGAGTCGGACGTATCAGCTTTCGAGCGTGCCGAACGACTGGAACAAGGCGGACAAGCAGAGCTACGCCCGGTACTACCCGCGGCGGCTGGGGGCGGAAGTCTTGCTCGATGCCGTGTGCCAGGTGACGGGGAGTCCGACCCAGTTCAACGGGCTGCCGGCCGACCGATTCGCCCCGTCCCGGGCGACGATGCTGCCGGACGAGGGGTTCACGTCGTACTTCCTGGACGTGTTCGGCCGGCCGCAGCGGCAGAGCGCGTGCGAGTGCGAGCGGGTGAACGAGGCGAACCTGGCCCAGGCCCTGCACCTGCTGAACTCGGAGGAGGTGCAGGGGAAGCTCTCCCGGGCCGGCGGGCGGGCCGACGCGCTGGCGAAGGACCCGCGGGCGGACGGGGACAAGGTGGCCGAGCTGTTCGCGTGGGCGTTCGCCCGGAAGCCGACGCAGGCCGACCTGGGGGCGGCCCTGGACCACCTCAAGGCGATGGAGGGGAAGGCCGCCGGCCCGGCCGGGAAGAAGGCGGCCTACGAGAACATCCTGTGGGCCCTCTTGAACACGAAGGAGTTCGTGTTCAACCAGTAAACCTTCCGGGCGAGCGGGGGGCGTGAGCCCCCTGATGGTGATGTCCGGGCGAGCGGGGAAGGTACGATGGGCGGTATGGAACCCACCGACGCACTCCCGACCGCCCCCGAGCCGGTCGAGCCGGCCGCCGACCCGACACCGGACGAGGACGGCCGGGTCGACTTCCGGCGTGCCCCGGCCGTGCCTGTCACGATCCGGCTGGTCGACAAAGGCCGGGTCCCGTTCGCCCCGCGGGGCGGGGGTGAGGACGGGACGCTGGACGAGAACCCGGGGCCACTGGTCATCCCGCCGAACTCGTCCCGGACGATCACGGTCAACTTCATCAAGGGCGGGTTCGTGAACTTCCAGCCGTCCGAGGAAGAAGCGGACGTGGCTGACGAGGACTCGGGGCCGCTCGACATCCCCCCCAACTCGTCGCGGACGTTCACCGTCCGGGTCGTAAAGGGCGGGTTCGTGAACTTCCAGCCGTCCGAAGACTACGACTGACCCATGCCACCCTCCGACCCGTCCGAGTTCCCCTGGTACGGCCTCGCCCGCGGCACCGACCTGGAGCAGGGGGACATCCTCCTCGGCTGCCCTCGGTACACCCTCTCGGCCGCCGGGGAGACGGTCGCGGTCGTCGAGAACGCGGTCAACGCCGTCGTCCTCACCCAGTCCTGCGACCTCGTCGTCCGGGCCAATGGCCGGAGCGAGTCGCCGGACGTACTCCTCTGCCAGTTCGTGTTCAAGGCGGCCGTCGCCGGGTCCGATGTCTGGGGTAAGGAGGACGCTTGGGAGGAAGCTCGGAAGGGACGGCGGGCTCCCGTCCACGTCCTGAACGCGGCCAAGCTGCCCGGGCTCGACCTCGACTTCATCCTGGTCGACTTCCACCAGGTCTTCGCCCTGCCGGTCGGGCTGGTCCGGGGGTTCGCGGCCGGGGCCGGCGACCGCCCGCGGCTGCGGCCGCCGTACCGGGAACACCTGTCCCAGGCGTTCGCCCGGCTGTTCATGCGGGTCGGGCTGCCGGCCGACATCCCGCCGTTCGCCCGGAAGAGGTGACGGGCCGGTGTGGGCGGCCCCCGGCCCCCGGCGTGCCGCGTCGGCCCGTTCCCTCTCAAACCCCACGCGCCGACTTCATACAACGAACCGATCCGCCCGGGCCGGCGCCGGGGCGGGCCGGGGGCGGGGCGGATGGGGTTCCCACAGACCGACGAGGGCGACCTGGCCCGGGCCGGTTACCGGCCCGCGTTCCGCCGCCGGCTCGGGGCGTTCGCCGCCTTCGCCGCCGGGTTCTCGTACCTGTCGATCCTCACCGGCGTCGTCCAGAACTTCTACCTCGGGTACGGCCGGGCCGGGCCGGCGTTCGTCTGGACCTGGCCGGTGGTCTTCCTCGGCCAGCTCTGCCTCGCCCTCTGCTTCGCCCACCTGGCCCGCGAGTACCCCTTGTGCGGCGGGGTGTACGCCTGGTCCCGGCGGGCCGGGTCGGCCGCCGGCGGGTGGCTGACCGGGTGGGTCTACCTGGTCTCCCTGGTCGTCACCCTGGCGGCCGTCGCCCTGGCCTGGCAGGTCGTCCTCCCGGCCGTCTGGGCCGGGTTCCAGCTCGTCGAGTCCACGTCCCAGAACGCGGTGCTGCTCGGGGCCGGGCTGATCGTCATCAGCACGCTCCTGAACACGGTCGGCAACCGCTGGCTGCCGGCGGTGATGACGGCCGGGGCGGTGGCCGAGCTGGCGGCCGCGGTCGTGCTCATCGTGCTGCTCGGGCTACACGCCGTCCGCGGCCCCGAAGCCCTGTTCGAGACCACGGCGGCGGACGCCGGCGACGGGCTGGGCATCGCCGGGGCGTTCCTGGCGGCGGCGGTGATGGCCGCCTACGTCATGTACGGGTTCGACACCGCCGGGGCCCTGGCCGAGGAGACGGTCCGGCCCCGGGAGCGGGCCCCGCGGGCGATCCTGCAAGCCCTCCTCGCCGCCGGTGGGCTGGGATTCCTGTTGCTCGTCGCCGCGATCCTGGCCGCCCCGGACCCGGCCGACCCGCGGCTCGGCGATGTCGGCGGCGGCCTGCCGCACCTGATCAAGCAGGTCCTCGGCGGCCCGGTCGGGTCGGTGTTCGTGGGGGCGTCGGTGGTGGCGGTGTTCGTGTGCGCCCTGGCGGTGCAGGCGCTGGCCGCCCGGGTGCTCTTCGCGATGGCCCGGGACCGGGCGATCCCCGGGTGGCGGCGGCTCGGCCGGGTCCACCCGCGGCACGGGTCGCCGGACGCGGCGTCGCTGGCCGTCGGGGCGGTCGCGGCCGGGCTGCTCGTGGTGAACTGGGACTACGAGTCGGTGATGACGGCGGTGGTGTGCGTCAGCATCGTCTGGGCGAACCTGGCGTACCTGTTCACCACCGCCCCGCTCCTGTGGCACCGGCTGTTCAACCGGGGGTCGCTCCCGCCGGACCTCCGCGGCCGGTGGGGGACCCTGGCGAACTTCGTGGCCGTCGTCTGGGGGGCGGCCCTGATCGTGAACGTCGGCTGGCCGCGGGCGTCGCTGTACGGCGAGGCCTGGTATCAGCAGTACGCCGCCCCGATCTTGACCGCCGGGCTCCTGCTCGCCGGCGGGCTGGTGTACTGGCTCGTATGGCCGGCCGCCCCGACCGACCGGAGGGACGAGTGACCGCCCGCCGGCCCAGCCTGCCCGTCTTCACCCGCCGGCGGGTCCTCGGCTGGTGCGTCCACGCCTACACCGGGACCGGGCTGCTCCTGGCCGCGGCGGTGGCGGCCCTGTTGGTCCAACCCGATCCCGGCCCGGAGACGTTCCGGGCGTGCTTCCTGCTGTTCCTGGCGGCCGTGTTCGTGGACGCCACCGACGGCACCCTGGCCCGGCTGGTCCGGATCCGGGAGGCGGTCCCGGAGTTCGACGGCCGGCGGCTGGACGACCTGGTCGACTTCCTGACGTACACCTGCCTGCCGCTCTTGTTGATCGACCGGGCCGGGCTCCTGCCGCCGGACGCCCGGTGGGTGCTGCTCGCCGCGCTGGTGGCGAGCGGGTACGGGTTCTGCCAGGCGGGCATCAAGACGGCCGACGGGGCGTTCCTCGGGTTCCCATCGTACTGGAACATCGTCGCCTACTACCTGCTCCGGCTGCCGATCGACGGCTGGGCGGCGGCCGCGGTGATCCTGGTGCTGGCGTGCCTGACGTTCGTGCCCAGCCGCTACCCGTACCCGACCCAGCCGGGGCGGGCGAACCGCTGGATGCTGGCCCTGAGCGTGCCGTGGGCGGCGGTGAACCTAATCGATTTGCTGCGGCCGTGGGACGGCGGCGGGGGCGGGGCGCTGGTGTGGGCGTCGGCCGTGTACCCGGCCGTGTACCTGGGGCTGTCGTGGGCCGGGTCGCTGGGGCGGGCGTTCGGGCGGGGGTAGGGTGTAGTCACGCCCGGTTCAGCTCGAAGAACTCGCTGGTCCCGCCGAGGGCGGTGGCCCCCCGGGCGACGGCCGGCTCCAGCCGCCAGACGGCCTGGTGGTCGGTCGGGGTGCGGCCGCCGTCCCCGGCCGGCAGGTGGACGCTCGGGAACGGCCCCCGGGCCCGCTCGGCCCCGCGGATCAGGGCGTCCTGGACGGCCGGGTACGAGCACCCGCCGCCGGTCAGGATCAGCTCCTCGAACCGGACCTCGTCCTGCCGGCCGAAGAACGCGGCGGTGGCGTCGGCCAGCCGGTCGGCGTACCCGGCGACCACGTCCCGGACGGCCACCCCGTCGACCGGCTCGCCGTTGAGCAGGGTGAACGCCTCGCCCCGGCCGTACGCCCGGGCCCGGAGCCGGGCCCACTCGTCCGGCGACGCCTCGTCCCGCAGGTACCCGGCTTGGGCCGGGGGGAGGGCGGCCAGGACGGCCGCGTCGAGCTTGCTGATCCCGTCGGCGGCCGAGTCCACGTCCAGCCCGAACCGGAGGTTGTCCAGGGCGGCCGGGGCGGCCCCGTGGTGGTGGGTGAGGACGGCGAAGTCGGCGGTGTACGCCCCCACGTCCACCACCCCGACCCGGTAGTCCGGGTCCGGGTGGCCGCGGGGCTTGGCCAGGTGGGCGGCCAGCCGGCCGGCCTTGAACATCTCGGCCGCCAGCCGGGAGTTGGTCCCGCGGCTGAGCACCCCGATCGCGTTGGCCGCCGGCTCGCTGACCACCGGGCGGGTGTCGGCCAGGGTCCACCCGGCCCGGACGAGGGCGTCGCACAGCCAGACGGCCTCGGGCCGTTCGGCCAGCCCGACCTCCGGCCCGAACGCCGGGACCGTCACCCGGGTGGGGATCGAGGCGGGGTCGGCGACGGCCGGGCGGAGGGCCCCGCACGCCTCCAGGACCGTCTGGCGGAGGAACCGGAAGAACTGGACGGCCACCCGGAAGGCCGGGGAGGTGAGCTGGGCCGGGCCGTCGGCCGACCCCGAGTCGCCGGCCGGCGGGCTGCGGAACAGGGCCCCGGCGTGGGACAGGAGCCGCCGCAGGCTGTGCACGTCCCGGGGGTCGACCCCGCGGCCGCGGGCGAGGGCGGCGAACTCGTCGGACAGGACCAGCCCGGGGAGCTTGGGCGGGGGGGCCCCCTTGCGGGCGGCCTTGTCCGGCCCCCGGCCGCGGGCGGCGTCCTCGAACAGGTCCTTCTTCCAGTTGCTGAACACCTTGACCTTGCGGGCCGGGCGGCGGGCCAGGGCGGCCTCCCCGAACGCGAACGCCGGCGGGGACGGGTTGTAGTCGACGGCCACGGTGGTCGGGACGCACACCCGCAGGTCGTCCCGCAGCCGGGGGTGGCGGACCAGCTCGGAGTCGGTCCACCGGGCCCGCCGGAGCCCGACCTTGGTGTACGAGCTGCCGAAGTCGATGCAGAAGACCCGGTCGGGCATGGGAGTTCGCCGAGGTGGCGGGTCGCCGGTGTCCAGCTTACGTCACCGGCCGGGCGGCGGGGCGGTGTGGGCGGCCCGGTAAGCTGGCCCGGCCGGATCGACTGATCCGGACGCACCGGCCGTGCCGATAATCCGGGTGGTCCGGGGTCCACCGTCGGTGGGTTGGGGGGCGTCACATGCCGAGGGCGTCGTCGGTCGGCGGGGCGGTGGTCCTCCTGGGGCTGGCGGCCGCGGCCGGGTGCGTGACGGCCCGCCGGGGCCCGGTCCCGGCCGCCCCGGTCCCCCGGGAGCTGAACAAGGTGACCCAGCCGCCGTACGTGATCGAGCCCCCGGACCTGCTCGAGGTCGACCTGATCGCGGCCGTCCCCCGGCCGCCGTACCGGGCCCGCCCGCTCGACGTGCTGACCGTCTCGATCACCGACGCCATCCCCGACCAGCCGGTGTCCGGGCCGGTGACGGTCGAACCGGACGGCCGCATCTTCCTCGGCCCGTACGGGTCGGTGACGGTCGCCGGGCTGACGATCGACGAGGCCCGGGCGGCGGTCGAGGCCCAGGTCGCCAAGCAGTACAAGAACACGACGGTGAACATCGCCCTCGGCCAGTCCCGGGCCTCCCAACAGGTCCGGGGCCCGCACCTGGTCCAGGGGGACGGGACGATCTCCCTGGGGACCTACGGGGAGGTCCGGGTGGTCGGGCTGACGGTGGCGGAGGCCCGGCGGGCGATCGAGGCCCGGTTGGCCGAGTTTTACCAGGACCCGGAGGTCGCCGTCAGCGTCGTCGGGTATAATTCCAAGCAGTTCTACGTGGTGTTCGACTACGGCGGGGCCGGCCAGCAGGTGCTGCCGCTCCCGCTGACCGGGAACGAGACGGTGCTGGACGCGATCGGCCGGACCCCCGGGCTGCCGGCGGTGGCCGACAAGAACCGCATCTGGGTCTCCCGCCCGGGCCCGGACGGGTGCCCGCCGCAGGTGCTGCCGGTCGACTGGCAGTCGGTGGTGGCGTGCGGCGACAGCCGGACCAACTACCAGCTCCTGCCGGGGGACCGGGTGTACGTCGGGGCGTACCCGCTGTCCGCCTTGGACGTGACGATGGCCCGGCTGATCGCCCCGGTCGAGCGGGCGTTCGGGATCACCCTGCTCGGGACCTCGGTGGTCAACAGCATCAAGTTCCCGCGCTCGCAGGGCGGGTTCGGGAACTTCCGCTAACCCCGGGGTGGCCGGGGGTGTGACGGCAAGGGGGTGGGTCGATGGTCCGCAAGTTCCCGGTGGCGGTCGTGGTGGTGGGGCTGGCGGCCGGGCCGGCGGCCGCCCAGTTCGGGGCCGGGCCGCCCCGCGGCCCGGCCCTCCCGCCGGCGTTCAGCCCGTACCTGAACCTGGCCCGGCCGGGGGCCAGCCCGGCGATCAACTACTTCGGGCTGGTCCGCCCGCAGCTCCAGACGGACGCGGCCGTCCAGCGGCTCCAGAACCAGGCCACCCAGGTCAACCCGTTCGCCGCCGCGGGGGCGGCGGGGGAGCAGCCGGTGGTGACCGGCAACCCGTTCGGGTTCCAGAACTACCGGTCGTACTTCCAGAACCAGTTCACGGCCGGCGGGTTCGGCAACCAGTTCGGGGGGGCAGGGCGGGGGGGGGGGGGCGGCGGGTCCGCCGGACTCGCCGGCCAGCCGAACCCGTTCGCCCAGATGCAGCCGGGGTCGCGGCCGGCGGGCCGGAAGCGCTGAACTTGCCGCGGGCCAGGGGAGGGGGCCGGTGGCGACCTTCGCCGCGGAGGTGGACGGACGGTGGCGGCCGGGGATATCGGCGACCCGACGGCAATCGGGTAGCAGGCGGTGGCGGCCTACGCGGCTGCGCGCTACCGGGCCGCCCGCCGTGACATCACCCCCGCCGGCCGGCGGTCCCGTTCCGGACTGGCCTACTCGTCCTGACGGTCGCCCTCGGGGTCAACAAGCAACTCGACCTCAGTCGCTCCTGACCCAGACCGCCAGTGACCTGTTGCGGGGCTCGGACCTGGACGACCAGCGGCGGGTATTCCAGGTTGCGTTCATCGGGGTGGTCGGGCTGGCGGCGACGGCCCTGCTGGCGGCGGTCCGCCTGACCCGCCGGGCCCCGGCCCGGCGGGTGGCGGCCGCCGGGCCGGTCTTCCTGCTCGGCTTCGTGTTCGTCCGGGCGACCTCGTTTCACCACGTCGACGCCTTCCTGGCGGCCACGGCCGGCGGGCTGCGGTGGAATTGGTGCTGGAGCCGGCGGGGATCGGGCTGGTCGCCGCCGGGCCCTGCGGGTGCCCCGGGGGTGGGCGGTCAGCCCGGCCGGTCGGCCCCGCCCCGGTCGGTGCGCACCCACTCCCGCTGGGGCTTGCGGACGAAGTCCAAGTACAGCCCGACCTTCTTGACGGCGTACAGCGGGATGCGGGCTAGCGTCCGGGCCGGGAGGCCCTCCCGGCCGAACCGCCACCACGCCCCGGCCAGCCCAACGGCGGCCAGCCCGAACGCGGCACCCAACAGGGCGGCCGGGCCGACCGGCCCGCCGGCCGCGGCCCACCCGCCGAGGGCCGCCAGCACCACGGCCGAGGCCATCACCAATGCCGACAGCGGCGGCACACCGATGTCCAGGGCCAGCATCAGAAGGTCCGGCCGGGCCCTCCTCACCGCCAGGCCCAAGAGCCGCGGCACCCCGGCCCGGATCACGCCCAGGTGGCCGTGCTCCCACCGCCGCCGCTGGGTCCCGGCGGCCGGGTCGTCGGCCGGGAACTCGCCCCACACCTCGGCCTCGGGGACGAACCGGGGCGGGTGCCCGGCGGCCGCCAGGTCGACCGCCAGACCCATGTCCTCGACGATGTGCCCGTGGGCCAGCGGGGCGTCCCGGAAGACCGCCCACGGGAACCCCATCCCGGTCCCGGTCAGGACGCAGGGCCCGCCGAGCCGGCCGAGGCCGAGCGGGCGGACCACGTTCTTGACCAGGAAGGCGAAGGCGGCCACCCGCCGGTCCGGCCCGGCGCCCTCGGGGGCGGTCATGCGGTAGGCGGCCTGGGCGGGGTGGTCCCGGCCGGCCGCTGCCACCCGGGCGAGGGCGTCCGGGCCGAGGGTACAGTCGGCGTCGACCACCACCACCACCTCGGGCGGGTCGGGGGCCAGGGTGTCGCGGCCGAACGCCAGGGCGTAGCCCTTCCCGCGGCGGTCCCGGTCGGCCCGCTCGACGACCCCGGCCCCCTCCGCCCGGGCGACCACCGCCGTCGCGTCGGTGCAGTTGTCGGCCACCACCAGCACCCGGTCGTCGGGCCCGAGCTGGGCGGCCACCGCCCGGAGCGTCCGGGCGATCCCGGTCTCTTCGTCGTGGGCCGGGATCAGGACGGCGGCTCGCGGCC
>JAIEQO010001050.1 GCA_019747655.1 Gemmataceae bacterium
GCGCTGGTCGAGCGGTCGGGCGGGGCCGCCGACGGGGCGGCGCGGGTGGACGCCGCCGAGCGGCGGGTCGGGCTGGCCGCACGGCTGATCCAGAAGGCGGCCGAGTTCGGGCGTGTGCCGTGGGAGCCGCGGGACAAGGAGCGGTTCGAGGCGGCGGTCCGGGACTACGTCCCGGGCGTCACCCCGACCCTCTCGCCGGACGAGGTGAAGGCGTACTTCCGCCGGTCCCGCGGCGAGGGCGGGTCGTGAGGTACTACGTCGCCACCTCGCCGGAGGTGGCCGCCTACCTGGCCGCCGTCGAAGGGTTGTCCGAGGCCGGCCGGGACACCGTCATCGACGCCTATACCGACGAACTCGGGCGGGACGCCGACACGTTCCTCGATAACCACCCCACCGGCCACGAGTCGCTGCACTTCCGGTACGACTACTACCTGGCGGACTCGGGCCTGTACCACCAGTTCGACTTCGTCGTCAACGGCACGCAGATGGCCGTCGGGGTGGTGACGGTGGTGTTGGTCGAGCACACCGCCGAACCCCTCGACGACCTGCTGTAGCCGCTTCGCCCCGGGTCACTTCGCCACCAGCCCGGCCGCGTCGAGGTCGAAGATTGTCCGCGGCCGGAACCCGGCCGGCAGCGACCCCCGGACGAGCTTCGGTCCGGCCCGGTCGAGCACCCCCCCCGGCGTCACCGCCCACAGCCGGTCGTCCGGCGGCACCGTCCCCAGCTTCCCGCCGGTCACTACCCGGACGTTGGCCACGATCTCGCCCGAAGCCACCGCCATCACCTCGGCCGACGCGATCCCGCCCTGCCACAGGGCCAGGTGGTCCGGCCCCAGCCACGCCAGCCCGGCCGCCGACCCGCCCTTCGGCAAGACCGCCAGCGACAGCCGCCGGCCGGTCCGGGCGTCCCACACGACCACCGCCGTGACCGTCTGGCCGGACGCCGACAGCACGCAATAGCAGGCCAGCCGGCCCCCGTCCGGGGTCAGGGCCGCCCCGTAGAAGGTGGCCGGGCTGCCCGGGGCGGTGAACGGGTCGGTCAGGGCGATCTCGTTCCCGGTCGACGGGTTCAGGAACACGAACCGGGTGCCGTCGAGCACGGCCAGCGTCTTGCCGTCGGGCGTCACGGCGAAGTTGGTCGGGGTGTGGGTGAACCCGTTGACCGCCAGCTTGGTGTAATTCCCCGGCTCGCCGGATTGTTTACCCGACACCCGCTTCAGCCCCGGGACCGACCAGACATCGTACCCGCCGGACTCGTTGACGGTCATCAGCTTGTCGGGGCCGAGGAAGGCCGCCCAGACGAGGTCCGGGAGCTTGTACTTGTCCGGCCCGCCGCCCTTCGGGTACGGGGTGAACCCGCCGGCCTTCTTGCCGTCGGTCACCCCGTACAGCGCGAGCGGGTGGCCGTCGCCGGGGGCCGACCCGACCACCGCCAGCCACGCCCCGTCCGGGCTCAGGGCGTAGCCGTTGACCGAGCTGGTCTCGACGTCCACCTTGCCGACCGCCCGGCCGGTCGCCGTCCGGGCCACCTCCACCCGGTAGCCCCCCCGGACCGGCCGTAGGACACCACCCCCACGGCCCCGTTCGCGGCCGTCCCGCCGAACACGAGTTCGACCGGGTCGGCCGTGACCCCGCGGAGGGGGAGAGCGGGGCCGGGCGGGACGGGCGTGTCGGCCGGCTCGGGCTTGGGGGCGGGGGCGTTGCGGGGGACGACAGGTGCTGGCGGGGCGTCCGGCTTGGGGGCCGGCGCGTCAGGTTGAGGGACCGGGGCGATCGGTTGAGGGGCCGGCGGATTCGGCTGGGCGACGGCCACCGGGCCGGCCGCCGGCCGGTCGTCGCGTTCGTCCTTGCGGAGGAGGAGGACGCAAAGGACGCCGATCACCGCCAGCAGGGCGACCCCGCCGCCGGCCACCAGCCCGACCGGGACGCCGCCGGCGGGCCGGCGCGGTGGGCGATCGTCGTACTCATCGCCGTCCGGCCGGCGGCGTGGCCGTGGTCGGTCGTCGTCATCGCGGTGGTCCCGCGGGCGGCGGGGCGGGTCGTACTCGTCATCGTCGTCGTACCGGGGCATGGGCCGACCTCGTGGGAAGCCGGCAGCTACTTTACGCAGTCCGAGGCCCGACCGTCAGGGAGGGCTTTCCCACGAGCCCTCCCTGACGGTCGGGCCTCGGACGGAGAAACCGGCTACCGCCCAGCCCCGACCACCTCGCCCCTCCCGCGGACCCTCCGGGCGACCGTTTGGACCACCGACCCGTTGTACGTTTTCCAGAACCGCCGGCGGGCCGCCGTCCGGGCGCTCAGGGCCGCCCAGTACCACGGCACCGTCTGCCGCTTGACCCAGTGGCCGACCCGTTCCGCGGCCGTGGTCGGCGGGAAGACGCCGCGGAGGAAGTCGTTCACCACCAGGTCGAGGACGAGGTGGATGCGGGGGGTCGGGCCGTCGTTGCGGACGAAGTGCGGCTTGGTGAAGTCGCAGTAGTACAGCCGGCCCGGGGCCATCCGGATCAGCCGCCCGCCGAGGTGGAAGACGACCTGGTCGTTGGTCCGGACCGGGACGTGGAGCCGGACCTTGTTGTACGCGAACCCGGCGGCTTCTTCGGCCACGTCCCGGTGCATGTCGATCCCGGCCCCGGGCATCAGCTTCAGCACCCGGACCCGGCCCTGGGGGCACTTGAAGGCGTCGAGGATAGTCCGGAAGTACGGCATCCGGTTCACGATCGGGGTGCGGCGGAACTCGGCCACGTCCCCCCACCGCTGCGACTCCGGGCCGTCCATCCGGCCGTGGTGGGAGACCAGCGGCATGGCCTTCCAGCCGCGGGACAGGGTCGGGTCGTAGTGCTCGAACCAGAGCGGGTCGGACTGGACGGCCTGGACCTCGGCCCGCATCCGGTCGACGTCGAAGCGGAACGGGAACCGGTCGGTCAGGTCGAGGAAGATGTCCATCCCGGGGGCCTCCGTGCTCGGGCGACGCCTGCCCGGCGCGTGAGGCGCCGGACGGGGCACGGAGTCTAGACCGGGCCGAAGCGGCGGGACAAGGGCGATTGCCCAGGGACGGGATGAGCGGCCCGGAACTCCCGGCAGCGTGGGTTGACCTCCGGAATAATATGTGATATTGTGTACAGTATTGACACCCGGGGTCGGTCCGGGCCGTCCGGCACAGGAGTGGGACCGTGCCGGCATACCGGCACGGTGGCACGGGAGCGGAAGTTACGGCCGGTCAACGGGTTCTAACCGAAAATACGGTCGAGCAATGCGGTACCCTGTCGGCCACCGCCACGGCTAGGTCCTGTCTGACAAGCCCCGTTTCCCCGCGTTTTCCAAGGCATTTTCGGGGCTTGTCAGACAGGACCTAATCGAGCGGAAAGTGTTGTCGGCCAAATGGTTCGGCAGGCGAGGGCCTGTGTGCGAAAAACAAGGGGGGGAGGGGGTAACTACCTCGACCGGTCCCGACTACAGGGCGACCTCCGGCAGCGGCCCGTCCGCCGGACGCTGAAGCGTTTCGCGGATCACGGTTTCGGCCAACGCCATGTAGGCCTTCGACACCTGGGCATCCGGGTACTTGCGGACCATCGGCTCGCCGGTGTCGCCGCACTCAGCCACCCGCGGGTCGATCGGCAACTCGCCCAAGAGGGGTACGCCGATCTCGGCCGCCAGCTTCCGCCCGCCGCCGGCCCGGAACAGGTCGTACCGCTTGCCGTCGTCGCCGACGAAGTAGCTCATGTTCTCGACCACGCCCAGCACCGGCACCCTCACCTCCTGGAACATCCGCACCCCCTTACGGGCGTCGATCAGGCTCACGTCCTGCGGGGTGGTGACGATCACGGCCCCGGTCAGCGGGGCGGACTGGGACAGGGTGAGCTGGGCGTCGCCGGTGCCCGGCGGCAGGTCGATGACCAGCACGTCCAGCTCGCCCCAGGGGATTTGCCCGAGGAACGCCTGGACGGCCTGGGCCACCTTCGGCCCCCGCCAGATGACCGCCTGGTTCGGATCGACCATGAACCCCATCGACATCAGGGCCACGCCGTACTTGTGCAGCGGGAACGGCGTAGCCTGCGGGTTGACTTGCCCGAGGCCGAACATGATCGGGACGGACGGGCCGTAGATGTCGGCGTCCATCAGCCCGACCTTCTGGCCGGCGGCGTGCAGGGCCAGGGCCAGGTTGGCCGCGACGGTCGACTTGCCGACCCCGCCCTTGCCGCTGGCCACGGCGACGACGTGCTTGACGCCGGGGAGCGACAGCTTCGGGGGCATTCCGGGAGACATCACAACCTCGTTGACGGAATGTTGCCAGCAGTCGCCGCACGATCGACGCGGAAGCGAGCACGATCCGAACCAAAAAATCGATTGTTCTTGATCGTGTCTTTTCCGCGTCGATCGTGTGGCCGGATTGTTGGGCTACCCCGGCTCGCCCAGCTTGCGGAGCAGTTCGAGCGGATAAATCCCGGTGTCGTGGCCGTCGTTCCAGGTGATCTGGTAGGCATAATGACCGACCGGCCGCATCGCGGTGGGGGCCGGCGGGCCGGCCCCCACCTCCCGCTCGGACAGCACCCGGAACGGGTCGGGCGGCTTGGCCCGCTCGTCCAGGCAGCTCGCGCACGGGCAGTGGGCCCGCAGGTGCCGCCAGGCGGCGAAGGTGGCGACGCCGTCGCTCCACTCGATCTTCAGGCCGTCGCCCTCCCGCTTGAGGGAGGTCGGCCGCACGTCGTTGGCCATCGGGGGTCGCGGCGGGACGGGGGCGGTTCGAGGGTAATTATAGGCGGAAACGACGACGCCCGCCCCGGTCCGGGGCGGGCGCCTGGCAGCGGCCCCGGTCGGCTACTTATTCATGTGGGCCTTGTGACAGGTCCCGCACGACCCGAAGATCTTCTTCAGGTTCTCCTCCACCCCCTTGGCGTCCTCCTTCTTGGTCGCCTCCTCGACCTTCTTGGAGGTGGCGATGTACTCCTTGGTCAGCTTCTCCCACGACTTCTTCTCGCCCTTGGGCGGGTCGTTCTTGGCCAGCGCGTCGGCGAGGATGAGCTGGTCCTTGGCCGTCTTCTGGGCGTCCTCCCACTTCCCGGCCTTGGCCGCCTTGCCGATCTTGCCGAGGTACCCGTCGGTCTTCCCGTGGGCCTTCTTCATGATCTCGCTGATGTCCGGCAGCGGGTCCTTCTTGTCGTCGGCCGTAAGCCCGCCGCCGGCCAGCACGACTGCGACCACCCCGAACCCGGCCAGCACGGCCGCCCGGAACCACTTCTGCATCATCGCCGACGCCCCCCGTGTGGAATAGTCCGTCAGACCCCGGCCGGGCGCCCGTCGCCGGGCCGGCGGAACCGACTCTATCGACCCGGGCGGGGGAAGGGAAAAAGAAATCGCCCAAAATCCCGACCGGCCGCCCGCCGCAGACGGCAGACGCCGGACCGGCCGGCCCTATTCACCCGCCGCAACGCCGGTCGTATCCTGACGGTGGCCACCCGACCTTCCCGGGGCCCGGCCTCCGTCTCCGGTCCCGCGCCGACCTTCCGGCGACCCGGCGGGACACCCAACCGGCCCCCCTCCGGGTGCACCACGCCATGACCGCCAGGTTCCGCAACGAGTACATCCTCAAGGGCGTCTTCCTCGGGCTGTGGGCGTTCGTCGCCCTCCAGGTGGCCGTCGACCGGGAGGCGGTCCGGGAAGACCTGCCGTGGGTCCTCGGGTGGGTCGGGGCCGGGTTCCTCGTCGCCTTCCTCATCGGGGCCGCCCGGCAGATCGCCCGGGGCGTCCGCCCCTGGCAGAACTGGGTCGCCTTTCCCATCCTGGTGCTGTTGGAAAGCCCCGGCCTCGTCTACGGCGGGATCGTCTTCGGGCTGGCCGCGGGTGTGCTCTCCGGCCGCGAGTTCGCGGAGCCCTGGGCCGGGCCGATCGCCCGGCTCTTCGGCCTCTCCTTCGACGACATCAAGCACCGCCCGCCGGTCGGCGACTGGCTGACCTACTGCGTCCTCGGCGGGATCACCCTCGGGTTCGGGCTGTACCGCCTCCGCCAGGTCGCCGACCCGTGGTGGCGGTTCGGGATCGGCCTACTGGTCGCCGCCGTGTCGGTCTACCTCGGGCACGAGTACGCCAACCGGCTGCCCGGGCTCCAGGACCCGGCCGCCCGGTACGACCTCGGGGTGTACATCCTCCTCGGGCTGCCGTTCTTCTACCTGCTGACGTTCTGCGGCGAGGCCGAGGAAAGCGAGGCCGAGATCATGGCCCTGTGCGCCGCCCTCGGGGTCGGCCTGGCCCTGATGGACCTCTCCAGCAAGGTGACGAACATCGGCGGCGGGGCGATCGCCCTGCTGCTGCCCATCTCGATCTACTTCGTCTACGCGACGCGGGTGCTGCCCGGGCTGCGGGTGTTCAAGCACGTCCTCCGGGGCCACAGTTACATGAGTTTGGGCCGGCTGCGGGAGGCGGTCGGGTTCTTCCGCCGGGCCCAGCAGCTCGACCCGAAGAACGCGTTCGCCAACCAGGGCATGCAGGCCCTGCACGCCCGGCTGTCGCTGGCCGCCATCGACCGCGACCCGCAACTGGCCGACCTGCTGGACTTCGGCATCTGCCTCGACCGGGCCCAGAACCTCCTGATCGGCCAGTCGCCGCCGACCGCCGCCCAGCGGACCGAAGCCGACCGCTTCCTCGAACTCGTCGAGCGCAAGAAGCCGGCGTACCAGGCCCGGGTCGATTACCTCCGGGCCGTGTCGGCGACCCACGGCAAGCAGTACGACGCCGCGGCCGACACCCTGGCCCGACTGCTCGACCCGGAGACGCCGGGCTACCACCCGGCCGTCCGCAAGCAGAACCTTTACCCGGCCTGGAACCTCGCCCTGCTCTGGAGCCAGGAGGTCGAGAAGCGGGTGGGCTGGAAGGAGCTGGACAAGCCGGGCCGGCGGATGGAGGCGATCGCCGCCGTCGAGCGGCAGATGAAGGCCGACCCGAACGACCCGACGGCGAAGGAGCTGAAGGGGCTGCTATACAGCCAGCTCCAGGAGGCCGAGTTCGTGGCGGCCGCGGCCAACGGCCCGCCGGACGAGTTCAACTACGACACCGTCGAGCAACTCGGTCTCGCTCTCGCCGACGACCCCGACCCGGACCGGCGGGACCGGGGCATGGCGTACCTGCGGGTCGCCGGGCGGGGGCTACCGGACCGCGGCCCGGGCATCTTCCGCAAGCTGGCCGACGTGGCGACCAAGGCCGGCGACGCCGAGGCCGCCCGCGGCTACCTGGAGCAGGTCAAGCGGGCCGGGCTGGCGGTCGGCCCGGGGCGGCTGGCGAAGGAGCAGCGGGACCTGTACTTCCAGGCCCTGCGGCAACTGGCCGACGACGCCGACGCCCGGGGCGAGCACGAGGCGGCCATCGCCGACCTGCGGCTGTACCTCGAAAGCGGCGGGCGGAACGAGCTGGAGGCGTACCGCCGGCTGGCCGAGCTGTACTCGAAGGCGAAGGGCGTCCCGAACGCCCTGGCCAACGCCGTCCTGATGGTCGAGACCGGGCTGACGTACAGCAAGTCCGACGCCGACCTGTTGAAGAAGAAGGACAGCTACTACTACTCGCTCACCCCGGACGAGCTGGCCGCGGTGAAGGACAAGGTGGCCGGGTATTTCGACGTGGCCTACTGCGTCCGCAAGGCGTCGGGCATCCTCAACGGCAACTCGGACGACCCGGAGCTGCTCGACTGGGCGACCCACCTGGCGACGCTTGGGGCGGTGGTCCAGCCCGACGGCAACGGCGTCCGGCTGGTCCGGGCCCGGTGCCTCCTGCGGCGGGGCGACCGGCAGGCCGGGATCGGCGTCCTGGAAGACATCCGCGAGAGCAAGAAGGGGAGCGGGGAGGACGAGGACGCCTGGTACGCGGCCACCCGGATTCTGGGCGACCTGTACCTGGACGAGTTGGGCCGGCCGGATTTGGCGGTGGCCGCGTACTCGGACTACAAGGAGTACGGCAAGAGCGGGGCCGACACGCTGTACAAGCTGGGGAAGGCCTACGAGGCGAAGGGCGACACCGCCAACGCGGCCAAGTTCTACAACGCCGTGACGGCCTACGAGGAACACCCTCGGTACTGGGACGCGAAGGACGCCCTGAACCGGCTGGGGAAGTGACGGGGCCGCGTCACCCGTCGATCGCGCGGGCGGCGGCCAGGGTGTTGACCAGCAGCATCGTAATCGTCATCGGGCCGACCCCGCCCGGGACCGGGGACAGCCACCCGGCCACGTCCGCCACCCCTTCGTGGACATCGCCGACCAGCCTGCCGTTCACGGAGTTGGTGCCCACGTCGACCACCGCCGCCCCGGGCCGGACCATGTCGGCCGTGATGACCCGGGGCGACCCGGCCGCCGCGACCAGGATGTCGGCCCGCCGGCAGACGGCCGCCAGGTCCCGGGTCCGGGTGTGGGCGACCGTCACCGTGGCGTCCCCGCCGGCCGGGTTCGAGGCCGTCCGCTTCTGGGCCAGCATCAGGGCCAGCGGCTTGCCGACGATGTTGCTCCGGCCGACGATCACGACTTCCTGGCCGGCCGTCGGGACGCCGTTCCGTTCGAGCAGGTGGACGACCCCGTGCGGGGTGCACGGGTAGTACCGCGGGTGGCCGGCGGCCAAGAGCCCGAGGTTCTCCGGGTGGAAGCAGTCCACGTCCTTCGCCGGCGTGACGGCCCGGATGACGGCGGTCTCGTCCATCCGCTTGGGGAGCGGGAGCTGGACCAGGATGCCGTGGACGGCCGGGTCGGCGTTTAACTTGTCCACCAGGGCAAGGAGATGGGCCTGGGTGGTGTCGGCTGGCAGGGTGTGGACGGTCGTGTGCAGCCCCGCGTCCTGCCCGGCCTTATGCTTGTTCCGCACGTAGACTTGGCTGGCCGGGTTCTCCCCCACGATGACGGCCGCCAGCCCCGGCGGCCGCTTCCCGGCGGCGGTCCGGTCGGCGACCGCGGCCGCCACCTCGGCCCGCATCGTCTTGGCCAGTTCCTTCCCGTCGAGCCGCCGTGCGGGCATGACCGCCTCCGGAAACCCCCGGGCTCACGCCCGGGGCTCGCCCAACTTCTCGACCAACTTCGGGAGCACTTGACCGGACGGCCCGTACAGCCCGATGTCGGCGTACTCGCTGGCCTCGGTCCGGGTCAGGTTGACCTCGATCACCGTCGCCCCGGGCGACTTCCCCCGCTTGGCGATCGGCACCAGCGACGCGGCCGGGTGGACCACCGCCGACGTGCCGACGACCAGGAACACCTCGCACTCGTGGGCGGCGGTCATGGCCGCCTCCCAGATGTCTTCGGGCAACCCCTCGTGGAACCAGACGATGTCCGGCCGGAGCCGCCCGCCGCACTCGCACAGGGGGTGGTCGGCCAGCGGTTCCAGCCCCCGGTCGCGGACCTCTTCGCACGTCAGGCAGCGCGTCCGGTGCAGGCTGCCGTGGATTTCCAGGACGTTACGGCCGCCGGCCGCCCGGTGCAGGCCGTCCACGTTCTGCGTGACCAGCGTGAAGCCGTCGCCCCAGCGGTCTTCCATCGCCTTGAGGGCGAAGTGCCCCGGGTTCGGCGACACGGCTTTCACGTTGGCCCGGCGGGCGTTGTAAAACTTCCAGACCAGCCCCGGGTCCTTCTGGAACCCGAACGGCGTGGCCACGTCCTCGATCCGGTGGCCCTCCCAGAGGCCGTCCGAGGCCCGGAAGGTCGGCACCCCGCTCTCGGCCGACACCCCCGCCCCGGTCAGCACGCACACCCGCCGGGCCTGGCCCAAAACGGCGGCCGCCCGCTCCAACTCCTGGTCGTCAAATGTGTTCGGCATGGCGACTCCTGCGGAAATGGACCCAAAAAGGACCCGACCCCCTCCCCCCTCCATTTCTCACGCAACCGACTCCTCGGGCGCAACGGCTTGTCTACAAATGCTTTCCGCCCGAATCCGGGGTGCTGCACGCCTTGCCGGGCGGCAACGGCCGGTCCTCATTTTTTCCCCAACCTGTTACCCGAAATTACCTTCCACCCGAGCCCCACCGTTGCCGTATCCGGTCACGGTGGCCCGCCTCGTGCGGGCCGGTCGTCCCCGGCGGCCGTGCCGACTATTAGTGTACAGAATACCACAAAATACTGGGAGGTCAACCGTCGCGGTGAAGTTTTCCCGCCGGCCTTCCGAGGGCGTTCGGAACCCGGGCCTTACTCTGTGGAGCGCGGCCGTGGTGGAGTTTCCGTACGCCCACTTACAACCCCGTGACGACCCCGCCGGCCTCGTCGCACAGCCGCTTCGCCTGGGCCTCGGTGGGGGCCTCGGCGATGACCCGGACCACCGGCTCGGTGTTGCTGCCGCGGACGTGCAGCCACCAGTCGGCCCCGTCCAGCCGCAGCCCGTCGTCCCGGTTCACCCGGGCGTCCGGCCAGCGGCGCTCGAGGGCCCCGAGGGCGTCCGCCAGCCGCTCCCGCGACACCGTGTACTTCGTCTTGAGCATCGCGTACCGCGGCAGGTTCGCGACGAGCCGGCTGAGCGGCACGCCCTCCTCGGCCGTCAGGCTGAGGACCTGGGCCATGCCGACGAACGGGTCGCGGACCCAGCCGACCCGCGGGTCGATGACCCCGCCGTTCCCCTCGCCGCCGATGACGGCGTCCGTCTCCCGCATCCGGGCGACGACGTTGGCCTCGCCGACGGCCGAACGGTGGAACGCGCACCCCGCGGCCCGGGCGAGGTCGTCGGCCATCCGGGAGGTGGACATGTTGACGACCACCGGTCCCCGCTTCTGCCCGAGCCGGTACTTCACCGCCAGGGCCAGCGTCGCCTCCTCGCTCACGCACGCCCCGGTCTCGTCGATCAGGGCCAACCGGTCGGCGTCCGGGTCGAGCACGAACCCGACGGCGGCCCCGAACTTCGGCACCAGCGGGGCCACGTCCGCCAGGTGGGCCGGGATCGGCTCGGCCTCGTGGGCGAAGAGGCCGGTCGGCTCGCACTCGTGGCGGACGACCTCGCAGCCGAGGTCGTCCAGCAGCTTCGCCCCGAGCGGCCCGCCGGCCCCGCCGTTGCCGTCCAGGAAGACCGTGAACCGCTTGGCCGCGACCGTCGCCACGCTGACCGCGTCGAGCACCGCCTTCGCGTGCTCGGCCTGCACGTCCGGCGGGACCCGCATCTGACCGATGCCGTCCCAACCGGCCCGGGGGAAGCCGCCGGCTTCGTAGAGGGCCCGGACCTTCGCGCCGTCCGCGGCCGACAGCACGGCCCCGTCCGGGCCGAACATCTTCAGCCCGTTCCACGGGGCCGGGTTGTGGCTGGCGGTGATCTGGACGGCCCCGGCCGCCCCCTGCAGCCGGACGGCAAACCCGCACGTCGGGGTCGGGGCGATGCCGATGTCCTCGACCGTGCAGCCGGCCCCGAGGAGGCCGGAGATGACGGCGTGCCGGAGCATCTCGCCGCTCGGCCGGCCGTCGCGGGAGACGAGGACCGGCTTCGGGCCGACGAACGCCCCGTAGGCGGCCGCGAACCGGGCGGCGGCCTCGGCGGTCAACCCCTGCCCGACGACCCCGCGGATGCCGGAGACGGACACGATCAGCTCGGACGAGTCGGCGGCCATGAAGCGGTCTCGGGTGTGGGGCGGAGGTGATTCTACGGGGCAGAAAACCGCCGCACGATGAACGCAGACAAAGACACGATTCAGACGAAAGAGTCACAGTCCTAAATCTGCGTTTATCGTGCGGCTGGTTCGTGTGCTTCCCACGTCACCCGGTCGAGGATGGCCCACAGCTTCCGCCCGCGGGCCGGGTTGACGGCCGCGACGTGGGCCACCCGGCCGGTGAGGTGGGCCCGGAAGTCGGGGTGGTTGCCGCGGTTCTGACCGGCCGGGCCGTGGCGGACGCAGTTGGTCAGGATCGCCTTGATCGTGTCGTACTCGGCCCGGCGGACGTTCGGCCGGGTGTTCACCACGACGCCCGCCACCTCCTGCCGGCCGGCCCGCCTCATCACCCGGGTCTTGCGGTGGTTGAGGGCGAAGCCCTCCTCGGCGGCGATGACCGCCACCAGGGTCGCAAGTCGTTTCGACCCGCGGGCCAGCTCGTCCCCGCCGGAGAAGGTGAGGTCGTCGGCGTAGCGGGTGTAGTCGGCCCCGAGTGCGGCGGCGAGTTTCGACAACCGGCAGTCGAGTTTGAACGCCACGAGGTTGGCCAGGGCCGGCGAGGTCGGCGCACCTTGCGGCAGGTGGCGGGCGTTGAGCCGCTGCCAGGTGGCGTGGTCGGACCCGTCCGGGGCGGGGTTCGGCCGGGCGTTCCAGACATCCGCCGGCAGCCGGGTGGTGCAGAGGCCGGTGAGCAGCCGGGCGACGACCTCCGGGTAGCCGAAGGTGCGGAAGATGGCCCGGACCCGGGCCGCGGACACGCTCGGGAAGAAGTCGGCGAGGTCGAAGCGGATGACGACGGCCTTGCCGCAGTGCGGCCCGGCGTTCGTCGCCACCGACCGGCCGGTGCGGAACCCGTGGGCGGCCGGGTGCGGCGGGATGCGGTTCAGGATGCTGATGAGCAGCCACCGTTGATGGCGCTTCAGGCTTTCCGTGGGCATCTCGATCAGCCTGGACCGGCCGCCGGGCTTGGCCGCCCACTTATGGCGGTACGTGCGGAGGAACCCCGGTGGGTGCTGGCGGTTCCGGCCGGCCGGGTCGGCGTACCAGAGGAGTTTCCCCGGGTCCGTCGAGAACCACTCGGCGACCGCGGCCTCGGTCGGCAGTTGCGGCAGCTCGACCGGCCCGGCGGCCGCCGGCGGCGGAAGCATCTCGGCCGGCGGGACGAAGACCCGGACGACCGGCGGCGGGCCGTCGGCCGCAACGGCCCGGATGAGTTGCTCGTCCTGTTCGAGGGCGGCACGCACCCGGCCGAAATGGGGCTTATCGATGAACGCCGCGTGGACCCGGCGGATGAGCGGGGCGAGCCATCGGGGCTTGCCGCCGACCGCGGCGACGGCGGCCGCCCGCATCACCCGGCGGTCCCACCGGCCGGCGACGAGGGCGGCGGCGAGGTTGTCGAGGAACCGGCCGCGGGCGGTCTTCGCCATCCTGGCTGGCCCCTGTGCAAGCGCCGCGGGGCGGCCCCAACGAGTCCGGTCCGGCGCGACGGGTCGGGCGTGGAGCGCCCCCGCCGTCGCGCGCCGAGCGGCTCAAGTGAGGAAAGGCCCCCGGGGTATCCCCGGGGCAGCAACCGCCCCGCCCTCGCGGGCGGAGCGCCTGCCGGGCTTGGGAACCGCCCCGCGGCGGGGGAAATGGTCGCCGACTGCGGGGCGGGTGTCAAGGGGCGTAGGGGAGGTGGTTCGGGGTCGGTGTCGCCCCGAAGGGGCGTCCGGGAATAGCCCGGGGCGTCAGCCCCGGGCTATTCCCGGACGC
>JAIEQO010000282.1 GCA_019747655.1 Gemmataceae bacterium
GCGCCTCAGCCGCGCCGGCGGGCGCAACGGGCGCATCGGGCGCGGCCGACGAGGCGGGAGCAGATTTTGCCTGAAGCCGGCGGCCATCGGCGGGGCCGATCCGGTCGGTTGGTCGGCGGCCGGTGTCGATCCGCCGGCCGGCCTACAATAGCCCCCGACCGCAACCCCAGGAGGCCCGCGCGATGCCGCACACCCTGCCGCCGCTGCCGTACCCGACGAACGCCCTCGAGCCGCACATCGACGCCAAGACGATGGAGATCCACCACGGCAAGCACCACAAGGCCTACGTCGACAACCTGAACAAGGCCCTCGAGTCCGCCCCGGACCTGGCCAACCTGCCGATCGAGGAGCTACTCCGGCAGGTCAAGGCGAAGGCCCCGGACGCGGTCAAGCAGGCGATCATCAACAACGGCGGCGGCCACCACAACCACGCCCTGTTTTGGGAGATCATGGGCCCGAACGGTGGGGGCGAGCCGTCCGGGGCGGTGGCCGAGGCGGTCAAGGCCGCGTTCGGCGACTTCGCCGCCATGAAGGCGAAGGTGAAGGAGAACGGGACCGGGCAGTTCGGTAGCGGCTGGACCTGGATCGTCTGGAACCCGTCGGCGGCCAAACTCGAAGCGGTCAAGCGGCCGAACCAGGACAGCCCGCTGATGGACGGCCTGGTCCCGGTGCTGGGCATCGACGTGTGGGAGCACGCCTACTACCTGAACTACCAGAACCGCCGGCCGGACTACCTGGACGCCTGGTGGAACACGGTCAACTGGAAGGCGGTCGAGGGGAAGCTGGCCGCCGCCAAAGCCGGGAAGTAGCCCACGCCGGACGCCCGGGTCCGGTTACCCGAGCGGCGACGGCTGGCCCGGCCGGAGGAAGGTGATCCGCACCGCCGGCCGGTTCCCCCGGGCCGGCTTGGTGACGGTCGCCGGCCGGGCGGCTACCCGGCCGAGCGGCACAACCTCGGCGTCCACCACGTCCTCGTTGGCCGGCCGGCCGTCGAACACCGTCGGCCCTTCGTCCGCGGGCTTCGGGGCGGCCGGGGCCGGCGGGGCGGCGACGAACAGCTCGTCGAGGGCGTCGCGGCCCCGGTCAGCCCCTTCGGGGACGCCCGGCTGGACCGGCGCCGGCGGCTCGGCGAGGTCCCCGAGCAGGAACGCGAAGTCGGCGGTGGGGGCGGCCGGGTCGGGCTCGTCGGGCAGCAACTCGGCGTCGTAGATTTCGTCGTCGGCCGGGTCGGGGTCCGGGACGGATCGGGCGGGCATGTCGGGGGCCTCGCCGGCGGGGTCGGGGCGTCACCGTACCGTTGACGATGGCGGCCCGCCGGCCGGGCGTCAAGCCCCGGGGCGGGTCTGCTGTTCTGCGGCCGAGCTACGCGGAATTTCAGTCGGCCGGTCGGCCGTCGAATAGGTCGGGCTGCCGTGGCGACACCAGCGGCACCCCGCCGGCGTCGAGTTCGGCGAGGGTTCGGCGGACCGCCTCGTCGTCCCGGTCGCCGACGAACCGGAAGAGCGAACCGCGGACGTAGTCGGGGTCGAGGTCGACCGTCAGCCACCGGCGGCCGTTCCGCTCGGCCGCCTCGGCCGTCGTCCCCGACCCGGCGAAGATGTCAACGACCGCGTCGCCCTCGTCGGTCAGGAACTTGACGAAGAACTCCGGCAGCCCGACGGGGAACCGGGCCGGGTGAGGCTCGACCCCGAACGTCTTGCACAGCCGCAGGTAGGAGCCGTTACTCTCGGTGTTCGGGAGCTGGATCAGGTTCGGCGGGATCGCCCCCCCGTTGTCTTTGGCGAACCCCTTGCCGATCTGGTGGCCGGACGGGCGGTCCTTTGGGGTGTAGAACTTGTCCGGGTCGCGGAGCAGGGTCTTCATCCGCTCCGAGTACGGGGCCAGCACCCGGCCGACATCGGCCTTCGGCCATTCGGTCTTGCTCAGCCACCAGACGGTGTTCACCGTGTCCTTCGCCCGGAGCTTCCGCTTGTTCACCCACTCGATCGGGGAGGGGAGCTTGCTCGGGTTGTGCCAGTAGAACTCCTCGGCCAGGAAGAAGCCGAACTCGTCCACGTGTCGGAGGAGGGTACGGAACTGGTAAAGGGACCGGACCGGCCGCCCCCGTTCGTAGGCCCCGCCCAAGTCTAGGACGTAACTCCCGGTCGGCTTCAGCGCCCGCCGGACGAGCGGGGCGAACCGGCAGAGCCAGTCCACGTACTCGGCCTGCTCGGCATTCCCGTAGGTCTTCTGGCGGAGCAGGGCGAACGGCGGGCTGGTGACGACCAAGTCGACCGACTCGGTCGGCAGGCGGGCGAGAACGCCGAGCGAGTCCCCGGCCACGGCCCTCCCGGAGGGGGTGTGGAATAGCTCCCCGGGTACAGGCTGTTGGAACGGGTCCATCCTGATACCTGTTGCGCTTTGTCTGTTGTCGCATTGTACGCGGTCGCCATGCTGCGTACACCCATGCGACGCCACACCCTCTCGGTCCGGTTCGGCCAGCGTATCCGCGACCTCCGGGAAGCGAAAGGCTGGTCTCAGGAGGTCCTGGCCACCGCCGCCGGCGTTCACCGCACCCACGTCAGCCTGATCGAGAACGCGAAGCGGGAGGTGCAGCTCGACACCGTCGAGAAGCTGGCCGACGCCCTCGGGGTCGCGGCCCGCGACCTGTTCCCGCCCGACGCACCGCCGGCGTCGGCGGCGCCCCGGCCAGGACGCGAGGAATTGGAGAGGCTACTGCCGTACCTCCGCGAGTACCAGACCCTGGCGACCGCCCACGGCATCGACGACGTGTTCCAGGACAACGGCGGCAAACTCCTCCAAACCCTGCTCCTGCTCGACCTCCAGAAACTGCCCCGCCGCGAGGGCAACGACGCGACCGACGCAAGGGGCAACGAGTACGAACTGAAGACGGTCAACGTCCGCCTGACCGGTAGCTTCTCGACCCACCACCACTTGAACCCGGTGATCCTTAAGAAGTACCGGGCCGTGACGGCTTGGTACTTCTCGCTGTACGAGAACATCGAGCTGACCAAAATTTTCCGCCTTGCCCCGGCCGACCTCGAACCGTTCTTCGCCAAATGGGAGGCGAAGTGGGCGAAGGACAAGAAGGACATAAACAACCCGAAGATACCCGTCTCGTTCGTCGAGCAGCACGGCGAACTCGTCTACCCGAAGCCGGCCTGACCCCAACCCCGGCCTGCGATGCACCCGGTCACGGCTTCGGGGCGGTGTCGACGACCGCCCCGCCGCCCCGCTCGCCGAGGGCGAAGTACCGGAACTTGTGCCAGACGTTGTCCTCGTCGCCGTTGACGATCCGCTTGTAACACCACCCCACCGGGAACGACTGCCCGCCGTCGTAACAGATCGCCACGCTCCCCGGACCGGCGGCCGCGTGGTCGGCCTCCCAATGCCCGCCCTTGAGCCGGCGGATCACCTCCCCCACATACGCCCCCCACACCGCCGCCTCCCGCCCGGCCTGCTCGGCCGGCAGGTCGCCGGCCGCGTGCCGGGCGTGCAGCCGGCCGAGGACGGCCTCCACCCGCTCGACCGACTCCGGGGAGTAATCGAGGTCGGCGGCGTACTCGTCGGCCGCCCGCCGGACCGCCTTATCCGCCAGTTGGGCCATCCCCTCGTTGACATCCGGCGGCGACGCGGCCTCCGGTTCGGGCCGCAGCCACCCCACGACCCGGGGCACGGCGGCGAGGACCCCGACGGTCAGCAGGAGGACGGCCACGCCCTCCGTGACCCCGTGCCACCGCCGGCCGAGCAGCCGCTGGACGCCCCAGACGGTCACGCAGCAGACCGATACCACGCACGCGAGGAGGGCGTAGACGGGCCAGGGGCGGGTCTGGTCGACCCGCTGGCGGGCCAGCCCGAGCCCGAGCACGACCCCGGCTACCACGAACGGCCGCCACAGCGGCGCCTTGTCGGGGGTCATCGACCGGCCCTCCCGGCGGACTCAGCGGTCGAGCGTGAGGAACCGAATCGCCTTCGGGTACGCGGCCCGCCGCCCGACGGCAACGGCGACTTCCTACCCGCCGAGGGTGGATCCGGTCAGGGCGACGTGGTCGGGTGCTGCCATCGCCCGCTCAAACCCCATCAACATATCGACGGGCTGCAACGCGCCCCCTGTTGGACCGCCGTCCGCCGCAACTCCATGAACGTGACCGACGGGTCTTGACAGCCGGTTTAAGGCCCGGACAATCGCCGGTGTGATCCGGCTCGGGTCGGTCACATCAGCCCGGGCGGCCTCGGCCCGTCGGCGGACTCGCTCCTGAATACCATCGTTTCGGAGGGTGGCATGAGGCGGTGCGCGGTACTCCTTGCCACGCTGGTCCCGCTCCTCTCGCTGACGGCCGCTGCCGCCGACGAGAAGGAGAAGGCGTCCAAGGCCGAGTTGGAGAAGGTCCGCGGCAGGTGGAAGTACGTCCGCTCCGAGACCTTCGGCAAAGAGATCCCGATCCGGGGCGAAACCGTCGTGGTGGTCGACGGCGACAAGTGGACGTTCGAGACCGCGACCGCCAAGGGGGAGACCGTCAAGGTGGAGTGGAAGTTCTCGATCGACCCGACGCAAACCCCGAGGGCCATCGACCACGTCAAGAAGACCGAGGGGCAAAAGGACTACGTCAAGAAGGGCATCTACAAGCTCGACGGGGACACGCTGACCGTCTGCTTCCCCATGTCGTTTCCGGGTGAGGAGCCGAAGCCGCGGCCGAAGGAGTTCAAAACCGCCGACGGCGGCCAGTTGCAGGTCTTCAAGCGGGTGGAGAAGTAGACGCCCCGGCCCGCACGCCGGCATTCCGTGACGTGAGGTCCCCCGGGTCGCTGGACCGCGGGCCGGGCATCAGGCGTCGTTCCCGTCGTCCGGCAGGTCGGTGATCGGCGGGAACAAGCCGGCCATCGGGACCGAGAACCCCGGCAGCACGGCCCCGCCGTCGAGCGTGTCGGCGGCGGTGAACACCCGGGTCGGGCCGCCGCCGGCGGCGTAGGCGTGCAGTTCCCTCAGCCGCGGGTACACCAGCCACACCACCTCGGCCCCGGCCCGCAGGTACTCGCGGGCTTTGGCCACCAGGGCCTCGGCCTCGTTCGACGGGCTGGCCACCTCGACCGCCAGGTTCGGCACCACCCCGACCACGTCACCCGTGGGCGGCAGCGGCCGGTCCTCCGCCCACCGGTCGAAGGTGATGAACGTGACATCCGGTTCCCGTTTCCGCCCCGGGTCCCGCCGGGTCGGCAGGCCGAACAGCATGTCGTTCCGGGGGCGACCGCGGCCCGACGACAGGCCGTAGGCGGACAGCCGGTCCCGGATGCGGTTGGCCACTTCGCAGGCGAGCCAACTCATCGGCGGCTTCTCCACGATCTCGCCGTTCACCACCTCGTAGTGGTCCGGCAAGGGCACTCGGGTCGCCGGGTCGAGCACGGTGGCCATGTCGGTCCTCCTCCGGGTCGGCTTACGGCTGGGCCGGGGGTGCGGGGAACAACTCGGTCAGCGGAAGCCGGAACCCGGGCAGGACGGCCCCGCCGTCGAGGTCATCGGCCCGGTTGAGACCGCGAACGGCCGTCAACGACTCGTACACGTGGACGAGGTCGTGCCGGGGGTAGAACACCCACACCAGCCGGACCCCGGCCTGGAAGTACTCCCGCACCTTGTCCATGATCTCGTCGGCCGTGTCGGTCGGGCTGACCACCTCGACGCACAGGTCCGGCAGCACCTCCCAGCCGCTGGTCGACGGCAGCCGGGCGTTCCGGGGGGCCCGGCTGTAAGGCACGAAGGCCACGTCCGGCCGGCGGTTCCGGTCGACCGGGAGCGGGAGCTTGAACAGCGTCTCGCTGACGGCCTCGCCCAGATCGTGGTCCGCCCCGTGGTTGCCCAGGTGGCGGACCAGCCGGGAGGCCAAGACTTGCGAGTCGGTGCTCATGGGCGGTAGCTCCACCGGGACGCCGTCGATGACCTCGTAATGATCCCGATCGGCCGGGTCGCGGTCCGCCAGCCGCGGCATCGGCGTCAGCACTTCGGCCGCGCTCATCATCCCCTCCGTTACTTGCCCGGCTGGATCATACCATCAACCGGGCTGCTGGCGTTGGCGTACAGCTTCCGCGGGATGCGGCCGCCGAGGTACGCCAGCCGGCCGGCCTCGCACGCCCACCGCATCGCCCACGCCATCCGCTCCGGGTCGGCCGCCGACGCGATCGCCGTGTTCAACAGCACCCCGTCACACCCCAGCTCCATCGCCACCGCCACGTCGCTGGCCGTCCCGACCCCGGCGTCCACGATCACCGGGTAGTCCGGGTCGCCGTCCTTCAGGTACTCCAGGATGATCCGGATGTTGGTCGGGTTCTGGATGCCCTGGCCGCTGCCGATCGGGCTCCCAGCCGGCATCACGCTGACCGCCCCGGCCGCCTTCAGCCGCCGGGCCAGGATCGGGTCGTCGGTCGTGTAGACCAGCACCTGGAAGCCCTCGCCGACGAGCTGTTCGGTCGCCTTCAGGGTGTCGATCGGGTCCGGAAGCAGCGTCTTCTTGTCCCCCAGGCATTCGAGCTTGACCCAGTTCGCCCCGGGGTTGCCGAGGTTGCCGAGCAGCTCCCGGGCGAGCCGGGCGTGGCGGACCGCGTCCTCGGCCGAGAAGCACCCGGCCGTGTTCGGCAGGATGGTCAGCTTCCCCAGGTCGAGGAAGTCGAGGAGGCTGCGGCCCTGGGCGTCCACCAGCCGCTCCCGGCGGACGGCGACGGTCGTCACCTCGCACCCGCTGGCGAGCATGCACCGCCGCATCAGGTCGTGGGACGTGTACTTCCCGGTGCCGGTGAACAGCCGGCTGGAGAAGGTGAACGACCCGACCTTCAGCGGCTTGTCGGCGGGTGGAGAGAGGTCGGGCTCGCCCCCGCCGACGAGGGTGACGATCTCGACCGCGTCGCCGTCGCGGAGGGCGTGGCCGGCGTGGGCGGCCCGGGGGACGACATCCCGGTTCACCTCGACGGCCAGCTTGGCCGGGTCCTTGCCGAGGGCGCGGAGCAGGTCGGCCACGGAGCACGGGTCGGGGACCGGCCTCGGTTCCCCGTTGACGGTGATGGTCGGCATCGGCGGTTCCTGGCGGGCGGGGCCGGTCGGCCCGTCCCGTGGTCAGCATACCGGAACCGGCCGGGCGAAGGCGAAGCCCCGGCCGGGATGCCTGTGCCACCGGGTCGGGTGGCCGGGCGGCCGGGGAATCCATAACCCCTTACGTGTACGGAACTCGCCGACACCGACGCCGCACCCTGATGACCCAATCGGTCGGGCCCCGTTCCCCCGCTCCCCCGGTCGGACACTGGCAGGCGGGCGGTCAGGCCCCGGCCGCCGACCCGGCCGCGGTCCGGGCCGCCGTCGGCGACCTCCGCTCGCCGGTCGTGGTCGTCCGCACGGACGCCGGGTATGCGGTTGCCCCGGGCGGAACGGTCACGCTCGGCGGCGGGCCGGACGGGCTGCCGGTCGCCGCGTGGCTGTCGCCGCTGCCGCCGGAGAGCCTGGGCGATCCGTCGTTCGCCGCCGACCACGGGCTGCGTTACCCGTACATGACCGGGGCGATGGCCAACGGGATCGGGTCGGCCGAGATCGTCATCGAGATGGCCCGGGCCGGGATGCTCGGCAGCTTTGGGGCGGCCGGGCTCTCCCTCGAACGGATCACGCAGGGCATCGACCGCATCCAGGCGGCGGTCGGCGGTAAGCCGTACTCCGTCAACCTGATCCACAGCCCGAACGAGCCGGCCCACGAGATGGCCACCGCCGACCTGCTGCTCAAGCGGGGCGTGCCGCTGGTGGAAGCGTCGGCGTACCTGGACCTGACCCCGGCGATCGTCCGCTACCGGGTCGCCGGGTTCGGGCCGGACGGCCGGCCGCGGAACCGGGTGATCGCGAAGGTGTCGCGGGTCGAGGTGGCGACCAAGTTCCTCAGCCCGCCGCCGGACCGGCTCGTCAAGGAGCTGGTGGCCGCCGGGCACGTCACCTCGCAACAGGCGGCGGCCGCGGGGCGGTATCCGGTGGCGGATGACGTGACCGTCGAGGCCGACAGCGGCGGGCACACCGACAACCGCCCGGCCATCACGCTGCTCCCCACCATCCTCGCCCTGCGGGACCGCCTCCAGGGGCAGTTCCGCTATGCGGCGGCCCCGCGGGTCGGGCTGGCCGGCGGGATCGCCACCCCGGCGAGCGTGGCCGGGGCCTTTGCGATGGGGGCGGCCTACGTCGTCACGGGGTCGGTCAACCAGGCGTGCGTCGAGTCGGGCAGCTCGGACCCGGTGCGGAAGATGCTGGCCGAGGCCGGGCAGGCGGACGTGACGATGGCCCCGGCCGCCGACATGTTCGAGATGGGGGTGAAGGTCCAGGTCCTCAAGCGCGGCACCATGTTCGCCATGCGGGCGGCCAAGCTGTACGAGCTGTACCGCCAGTACCCGGCGTGGGAAGCGATCCCGGAGGCCGACCGCGTCCAGGTGGAGAAGACGCAGTTGCGGGCCCCGTTCGGCGAGGTCTGGGCCCAGACCCGGGACTTCTTCACCCGCCGAGACCCGGGGCAACTCGCCCGGGCCGAGGCCGACCCGCGGCACAAGATGGCCCTGGTGTTCCGGTGGTATTTGGGCTTGTCCAGCCGGTGGGCGAACGCCGGCGACCCGGCCCGGCAGCTCGACTACCAGGTCTGGTGCGGGCCGGCGATGGGGGCGTTCAACGAGTGGGCCAAAGGCTCGGTGCTCGAAGCGCCAGCGAACCGGGCGGTCGTTGGTGTCGCACTGAACTTGCTCTACGGGGCGTGCGTCGTCCTTCGCCGGCAGGCCCTCCGGCAGCAGGGCGTCGACCTCCCGGCCGAGTGCTTCCCACTCGCCCCGATGCCGCGGGCGGAGTTGGAACGGCTGTTGGGATAGTTTCGAGTTTCGAGTTTGAAGTTTCGAGTCAATGGGCGACGACCCGACGGAGCCAGGATGAGCCGCGACGTGACTGACACACTCGAAACTCGAAACTCGAAACTCGAAACTGGCGAGCCGCTAGCGATCGTCGGCATCGGCTGCCTGTTCCCGAAGGCGGCCGGGCCGGGGTTCTACTGGGCCAACGTCAAGAACGGGGTGGACGGCGTCACCGAGGTGCCGCCGACTCACTGGGACCCGGCCGACTACTTCGACGCCGACCCGAAGCGGCCGGACATGACCTACGCCCGGCGGGGCGGGTTCCTCGACCCGGTCCCGTTCCGGCCGATGGAGTTCGGCATCTCGCCCCGGGACATCGAGGCCACCGACACCAGCCAGCTCCTCGGGCTGGTCGCCGCCAGGCAGGCGCTGGACGACGCGGGCATGACTCAGGCGAGCGGGGGCCGTGAGGCCCCTGATTCATCCACCCATCAGGGGGCTCACGCCCCCCGCTCGCCGGAGGCGGTCGATCGGGAGCGCGTTTCAGTCATCCTCGGTGTGACCGGGACGCTGGAGCTGGTCATCCCGCTCGGGGCGCGGCTGGGCCATCCCAAGTGGAAGCGGGCGATGGCGGCCGCCGGGGTGCCGGCCGACGTGGCCGCGGACGCCGCCGACCGGATCGCCGAGAGCTACGTCCCGTGGCAGGAGAACAGCTTTCCCGGGCTGTTGGGCAACGTGGTGGCCGGGCGGATCGCCAACAAGCTCGACCTCGGCGGGACCAACTGCGTGGTCGACGCGGCGTGCGCGTCGTCGCTGTCGGCGGTTCACCTGGCTGCGCTGGAGTTGCAGGCCGGGCGGGCGGACGTGGCCGTGACCGGCGGGGTCGACACGTTCAACGACATCTTCATGTACATGTGCTTCTCGAAGACCCCGGCCCTGTCGCCGACCGGGGACGCGAAGCCGTTCGACGCCGCCGGCGACGGGACCATCCTTGGAGAGGGGCTGGGCGTCGTCGTCCTGAAGCGGCTGGCCGACGCCGAGCGGGACGGCGACACGGTGTACGCGGTCATCAAGGGGATCGGGTCGAGTAGCGACGGGAAGGGGAACGCGATCTACGCCCCGAGCGCGGCCGGGCAGGAGAAGTGCCTGCGGCGGGCCTACGCCCAGGCCGGGGTGACGCCCGACACGGTGGAACTGGTCGAGGCCCACGGGACCGGCACCCGCGTGGGCGATGCCGTGGAGATCGTGGCCCTGACCAACGTCTACGCCGCGGGTGCCGGATTGAAGAATGATGATTTTCGATTGGGGGTTGAGGGGGGCGCCGGCCCGGCCGTAAATCGTCAATCTCAAATCGTCAATCTCAAATCCCGTCCCTGGTGCGCGGTCGGGTCGGTGAAGTCGCAGATCGGGCACACGAAGGCGGCGGCCGGGGCGGCGAGCCTCATCAAGGCGGCCCTGGCCCTGCACCACAAGGTCCTGCCGCCGACGCTCAAGGTGACGCAACCGGTCGAGCCCTTGCGGGCGGCCGACTCGCCGTTCTACGTCAACACCCGGATGCGGCCGTGGCTGCCGCGGGCCGACCACCCCCGGCGGGCCGCGCTGTCGGCATTCGGGTTCGGCGGGAGCAACTTCCACGCGGTCCTGGAAGAGTATCGCCCGGGGAAGACGGCTCCCGACTGGGACGGGGCGGTCGAGGTGGTCGCCCTGTCCGCGACCACGGCGGCGGAGCTGACCGCCGCGGTGGAGGCATTGCCAGCGACGGACTGGGACGGCTTCGCCCGGGCGGCCGAGGCGTCCCGCGCGAGCTTCCGGGCCGACGCTCCGCACCGGCTGTGCTTCGCCGCCCACCGGACGCTCACCGACCTGCCGAAGCTCCTGGCCGGGGCTGAGGCCAAACTCCGGGCGGAGCCCGGCGCCGCTTGGCACACGCCCGACGGCGTGCATTACGGCGTCGGCCCGGCGGCCGGCAAAGTCGCCGTCCTCTTCCCCGGGCAAGGGTCGCAGCAGGTCGGCATGTTGCGCGACCTGGCCTGCCTGTTCCCCGAACTGCTCGACACGCTGGCCACGGCGAACGAAATCGTCGGGGCCGGGGACGACGGCCGGCGGCTCTCGGACCGGGTCTACCCGCCCTCGACCTTCGACCCGGACCGACAGGCGGCCGACGACCGCGAGCCGAAGGACACCCGGCACGCCCAGCCGGCCCTCGGGGCGGTCGGGCTCGGGGCGTGGCGGGTGCTGCACGAGCGGTTCGGGCTCGCGGCCGACGCCTTCGCCGGGCACAGCTACGGGGAACTCGTCGCCCTGGCGGCGGCCGGGCGGTTCGGGGCGGCCGACCTGTTCGCCCTGTCCCGGCTCCGGGGCGACCTGATGGCCCGCCACCGCGAGGGCGACCCCGGGGCGATGCTGGCCGTCGTCGCCCCGCCGGCCGACGCCGAGCGGGTGCTGCGGGAGAACGGCCTGGGGCTGGTCGTGGCCAACCGGAACGCCCCCAAGCAAACCGTTCTGTCGGGGCCCTCCGCCGACGTCGACCGGGCCGAACGGGTGTTCGCGGCGGCCGGGGTGAAGTCGGTCCGGCTGCCGGTGGCGGCGGCGTTCCACAGCCCGCTGGTGGCCGACGCCGCCGGGCCGCTCCGGGCGGCCCTTGATGGGGTGACGTTCGCCGAGGGGACGGCCCCGGTGTTCGCCAACACCACCGCCGCCCCGTACCCGGTTGACGCCGAGGCCGCGAAGGACCTGCTGGCGAACCAACTGGCGAACCCGGTGGCGTTCGTCGATCAGGTCCGGGCGCTGGCCGCGGCCGGGGTGCGGACGTTCGTGGAGGTCGGCCCGGGGGCGGTACTCACGCGGCTCGTGGAGGCCATCCTGGCCGACGCCGGCGTCACCGACGCGGCGGCCGTCGCCCTGGACGCCTCGACCGGCAAGCGACCTGGCACCCTCGACCTCGGCAGCCTCCTGGCCCGGCTGGCGGCCCGCGGGGTGGCGGTCCGACTCTCCGCTTGGGAAGACGGGAGCCGGTGCCGGCCGCCGGAGCCGGTGACGGGTCCCGGCCTCGTGGTGCCGATCCGCGGGGCGAACCACGTCAACCCGCGGGAGCCCCGACCGCCGGTGTTGCCGGCGAGCGGGGGGCGTCAGCCCCCTGATCCCCCGGCCGCGACGAGCGGCTTGTCCCGTCCCCCCGTCCCGCATCACCATCAGGGGGCTGACGCCCCCCGCTCGCCTCGGACTCACGGTTCCGCGAAGGGCCACCCGATGACCGACCCCCTCCCCGCCGACCCGTCGGCCCTGGCCCAGGCCCTCCAGGCGACCCAGCAGAGCCTGGCCGCGGTCCAGCGGATGCAGGAGCAGACCGCCCAACTGCACCGGCAGTTCCTGGACGGCCAGGAGGCCGCCCAGCGGACCCTGCAAACGCTCGTCGAACAGCAGCAGGCGCTGCTGTTGACCGGCCTCGGGGCCGGGGTCCCGCTGCCGGCCCTGCCGCCGGCGCCGGTCGTCGTCCCGGCCCCGGCCGCGCTGGCGGCGGCTCCGGTCGTCCAACAGGGGGTTACCACCCCCCGCTCGCCCGAACCGGTCCCGCCCCCGCCGGTCGCGGTCCCAGGAGGGCCGGCAGCGAGTCGAGGCCGCCCTGATCGAGGTGGTGGCGGAGAAGACCGGCTATCCCGCGTCGAGCCTGGGGCTGGGCCTGTCCCTGGATGCCGACCTGGGGGTGGACTCGATCAAGCGGGTGGAGATCCTGAGCGCGCTGCAGGACCGGCTCCCGGCCGCCCCCCGGGTCGGGCCGGAGCACCTCGGCCGGCTGCACACCCTCCAGGACGTCGCCGACTTCCTCGCCGGCCCGGCGGGGGACGCCCCGGCGGTCGTCCCGGCGCCGCAACAGGGGGCTGACGCCCCCCGCTCGCCCGAGCCGACTCCCGCGCCGGCCGCCGGGGCGGTCGCCCAGGCGCTGATCGAGGTCGTCGCCGAGAAGACCGGGTATCCCGCGTCGAGCCTGGCCCTGGGGCTGAGCCTGGACGCCGACCTGGGGGTGGACTCGATCAAGCGGGTCGAAATCCTGTCGGCCCTCCAGGACCGGCTGCCGGCCGCCCCCCGGGTCGGGCCGGAGCACCTCGGCCGGCTCCACACCCTGCAGGATGTCGCCGACTTCCTCGCCGGCCGCCCGGCCGCCCCGCCCGAGCCCCCGGTCACGACCAAGATCGCGGCCGTCCCCCCGCCCCCGGTGCCGGACCCGGTCCCGCCCGCCGACCGGGTCGACCGGAGCGTCCTCCAGGCCGTCGACCTCGATCCGGACGCCCCCCGCCCGCCGGTCCGGCTCCCGGCCGGGGCCGAGGTGTGGGTCGTTGGCGAGCCCGGCGGGTTGACCGACGCCGTCGCCGCCGAACTCCGCCGCCGGGGCTTCAACCCCCGGGCCGGCGGGTGGTCGCCGGTCGGGCTGCCGGACGCCGGGTCGCCGGCCGGGCTGGTCCTGCTCGCCCCGGCCGCCCCCGGCCCGGACTCCGGGCT
>JAIEQO010000087.1 GCA_019747655.1 Gemmataceae bacterium
GCACGGTCACCGGCATGTCGAGCGCCGAGCCCTCGTCCAGGGCCGGCATGAAGGTGACGCCGATCTTCGGGAAGTGGAATGCGACGAGCGCGAGCGCCACGAGCGTCGTAAGCGACATCGCCTGGGAGAAGAGCCCGCGGGTGAAGGCGACGGTCAGCACCGTCACCACACAGAAGGTCACGAGGAACATCGTCCGCCAGGCCGCTTCCGACGCCCCCATGCCGACCAAGGCCTGAACCGGGAAGAGCCCGGCGGCGAGGATGAGGAGCGCCGCGAACGCCCACATGACGAGGTTTCGCTTCGGGAGCGCCCAGGTGAGGAGCGGCTTGTAAATCCGGATGAAGCTCCGGACGATCCAGTTGTCCTCCTCGCTCTTTAACCGCCCCCGGATGAAGGAGGGGATGAGGGCCGGGACGACCGTCACCGAGATGAGGGCCACGCCCAGGAGCGCAAAGCTCTTCGTGAAGGCGAGCGGGTGGAAGTACTTCCCCTCGCGCCCCGAGAGCATGAACACGGGCACGAACGACAGGAGCATGATGAGGACGGAGAAGAAGATGGGCCGCCCCACGGTCCGACACGCCCGGATGACGATCTCCCGGGTGTCGCCCGTGACCTTCTTGTCGCCGAAGTGCTCTTTTAGGTGGTGGGTCGCGTTCTCCACCATCACGATGGCCTGATCGACGAGGATGCCGATCGAGATCGTGATCCCGGCCAAGGACATGATGTTGGCCTGGATGTCGACGATGCCGAGCCGCCGGAGGACGAACACGAGGAGAAACGAAAACAGCACCGAGAGCGGCAGCGTCACGCAGATGACGAACGCACTTCGGACGTGAACGAGAATGAGGAGGATGGCGACCGACGCGATCGCCATCTCGTGCCACATGACTTCGGCCAAGGTGTGGATGGCACCCGTGATGAGCCGGGTCCGGTCGTAGGCCGGAACCACCTGAACGCCCTCAGGGAGCCCCGGCTGGAGCTCCTGAATCTTCTCCTTCACGCGCTTCGTCACGGCGAGCGGGTTCTCGCCGTGGCGCATGAGGACCACGCCGCCCACGACTTCGTTCCCGTCCTTCTCGAACACGCTCCTCCGAAACTGGGTGCCGAGCTGGACGGTGGCCACGGTCCGCACGTAGATCGGCGTGCCGTTCACCTCCTTAATCACCGTGTTCTCGATGTCGGCCTTGTCCCGGATCCAGCCCACGCCCCGGACCAGGTACTCGGCGTTGTTCTTCTGAATCACGCCGCCGCCCGCCGGCTGGTTACTCTTCGAGACGGCAGAGTAGAGCTCGCCCACCGTCACCCCGTAGGCCCGGAGCGTCTCGGGCTCGACGTCCACCTGGTACTCGAGGGGCGTGCCGCCGACGGGGGCGACTTCGGCGACGCCGGCCGCGGCGTTCAATTGCGGTGCGATGTAGAACTTGTTCAAGGCCCAGAGCCGCCCGGAGTCGACCGGGTGGTTGGGACTCGGTTCGACCGTGTACCAGAAGATCTGGCCCAAAGCCGTCGCATCCGGCGCCAGGTACGGGACGACCCCCTGGGGGAGAAACCCCGGGGCCTGGGTCAGCCGCTCCAGGACTCGTTGTCTAGCGAAGTAGAAGTCGGTCTTCTCCTCGAAGATGAGGGTGATCATCGAGAAGTTGAACTCGCTACTCGACCGGACCGCCTTGATGCCGGAGAGGCCCTGGAGGCGGAGGGAGAGCGGGTAGGTGACCTGGTCCTCGATTTCCCGGGGTGACCGGCCAGGCCAGTCGGTGAACACGATCACCTGGTTCTCGGACAGGTCCGGGATGGCGTCGACCGGGGTGTTGAGCGTGGCGTAGACGCCCGCCACGGCGAGCGCGGCCGCCACCGCGAGCACCAAAAACCGGTTCCGGACAGACGCCTCAATCAGCTTTTCGATCATGTGGTTTCCCCGCTCCGCTACTCCGCCTCTGCCCTACCGCTTTGAAAGCTCGGTCACGACGTACTTCCCGCCCTCGTGCTTGACCTTGCCCGCAACCTTGTCCCCGGCCGAAACCCCACCGAGCACCTTCTCGTCCTCCACCGAGAAGTCCATCGTCATCGCCTTCATGAGCCCCGGGATGTCCTGGTGGTCGAGCGTCACCGATTTCTTTCCCGGGTCGACCGACACCACCGTGCCGGTCACGTCGTAGAGCTTCGCCTGGTCCTTCCCGGACGGGCCGGACGGTCCCTGGCAGCCGATGGCGAACATCAGCGCCGTGACGAGCAGGGCCTGGATCAGGGTTTTTAACGTCGTGGTCATGTGGTTGGTCCTCCAGCGTGAGCTACTTCTTCGGGTACTTCCCCTCGGTGAAGAGCCGGACCTTCCCGAGCATCTCCTGGGGCTTTGCCTCAACGCTCTTCGTGCACCCCTTGCAGCAGACGAACGCTTCTTTGCCGCCGACGGTGAGCTTCACCGGCACCCCCATCGACCCCAGCCGCTCGCCGGACACCGGGCAGAGGCGCTGCTTTTCGGCGAGCTTCCGGTCAGGGCCAGAGAGCTTGGCGAGCTCGGCCCGGATCTCGGACTCGTTTGTGTCGGCGGGCTCAGCCACGCCGGCCTTGAGGGCCTGAGCCTTGGCGAGCACCTTGTCCGGCTCCGCCGTCGCCGTCTCGTTACATCCGGGGCAGCAGAGGAACACGGTCTTGCCGTTCACCGTCACCTTCACGGGCTTTCCCATCGAGCCGAGCGCACTCCCCGGGAGAACCGGGCACTCGCGCTGGGCCTCGGCCAGGACCCGGTCCTCGGGCGGGAGTTTCGAGAGGTTCTCCCGTACGGTGCGCTCCGTGTCCTCCGGGGTTGACGGCCGGACCGTCGAAGCGGGCTTCCCGCCGCCGCCCCCGGAACTCCCGCCCACGTAGATGGAGCCGGCAGCGGGGTTAAGCCGGGTCTCCGCGTCGACCAGGAACGACCCGGTGGTAACAACCGCCTGCCCCGGCTCAAGGCCGGAGAGGACCGGGAAGTAGGTCACCCCATTCGAGTCCGCCATCCGGGGGCCCAGCTCGACCTTCACCCCCTCAAACACGCCGGGTGACTCCTCACGGTAGACGAGCGTTAACGCCCCCGTGTCGATGACGCTCCCCTCCGGGACGGCGAGCACCTTTTTCCCATCGAGCTTTAGCCGCCCGCCGGCGCCCCCCACCCGGACGAGCTTGTCGGGCTGGAGTGACAGACGAACGGTCGCCGTCATCCCGGGCTTTAGCCGCCCGTCGGAGTTCTTGAGCTCGAACCGGACGGTCAGGGTCCGGGTCTCCTGGTCGACGTGCGGGTAGACGAACGACAGGTTCCCGGAGAACGTCTCCCCCGGGTAGGCCCGGGTCGCGGCCGTCACCGGAAGCCGATCCTCGGGCTTTAGCTCGTGGCTTTCGGCCGGGAGGAACGACAGGTCCTCCTCGTACACCTGGGCCTGGATCCAGACGCTCGTGAGGTCGGCCACGTCGTAGAGCGGGGTCCCCTCGTCGACGTAGCGGCCTTCGGTCTGGTACTTCCGGATGACGTGCCCGTCGATCGGCGACCGCACCGTGACCTGGGTCGTGGGCTTTCCGGTCTTCACGATCTGCTCGACCTGGTCGGCCTCAATGCCCCACAACACCAGCCGGTCCCGAGCGATGGCCTCGAGCTCCTTGTTCCCCGACCGGCGGGCGTCCAGGAGGTTCTGGACGGTCACGACCAGGTCCGGGCTGTAGACGGTCGCGAGCTCGTTCCCCTTGTGCACCATCTGCCCGGTCTGGTTCACGGAGAGCTTCTCGATCCGGCCCTTCACGCGGGCGGCCACGTGCTTTAACCCCCGCTCGTCGAACTCGACGGTGCCGACCGTGGTGAGCTCCTTTGAGAGCGGGAGGTACGTGACGGGGGCGGTTTTGACACCGGCCAAGACCACCCGGTACGGCGAGAGCTGGACGCGTGCGACCACCCCGGGCGGGAGCGGGATGTCTGCCCCCTCGCCCTTCTTCCGCTTCGAGAGCGGCATGAAGCAGATGGGGCACTTGTCCTTGTTCGTGTCCCGGACGATCTGCGGGTGCATCGGGCAGAAGAACTCGACGTCCGACGCGGCGTGCCCGCCCCCGCCCGGCCCCCGGGTCCACCTCTCGTAGTGGGCGGTGAGCAGGTCCCACTTCACGATTACAAGGCCGATGGCCCCGAGGATCGCCACGAACCGAAGGCGGGCGAACAGGGTGAGGAACACCTGGCGAACGGCGGAGTATCGCTTCGGCGGGGGCGGGGTGGTGGCAGCTTGCTCGGACACGGTGACTCTCCTTCTGTCACGGACTCGGTTTCGCCCGTGGACGGTTTCCGGCCGGGCCACCCGACCGAGGTCCGGACGGCTAGCACGGCGTAGGCGACGAACAACGACTAGGGGGTTCGCGCGAGGGCTAACGATGGAGCATCGGGCTCAGCCCGCACCCCGTAGGGGGCGCGTGGTAGCTCGGCTCCCTGCCGCTCGCAAGCGGAGGAGCTAGCAGACGAGGATGTGGAGGCGGTGGAGGAGGTCGACGCCAAAAGGGGGCGGGGGGCCGGTCTGGTGTTGGCCTGCGACTTCGGGTTGAGGTACGAGCGGCACCGCGACCGCCGCCCAGTCGAGGGTGGCGAGGGCCGAAAGCCAGCTCACCTGGATGAGCGACCGGAGTTCGGCCGCAGTGTCAGGCGTGGGGCTCAGTTCACTTCCGCCCTGGCACGGGCACTTGCCCTGGCAGGGCTTGACCGGGTCGTGCTCGGTTCCAACTGGAGACGTGGGCTGCTCTGGATTCGACTTCTCGCGGCAGTGCGGGCAGCTAGAAGTTGGGGCCTCCGTGGCGGAGCGGGCAGTGGAGACGGTCCTCGCATGGCTTTGAGGAAGCGCCTGCACGTGAGCGCAGCAGCAGAGGGCGGGCCCGAAGACGCTCGCGACGAGGAACCAAACGGTGAGGAGGGCCCGAACCACCATACCCGAATCTTACCCCGAGGGCGGGCGTCCGCGATAGGCGAAGTTTCACGCTCCCCTGCGTCCGCCCGGTGACACTCGCGCGCGATACCCAGTTGGGGGGCCACTCACCACGCCACCGGAAGTTTCCCTCCGACGGTCCTCGGTCAGACGTAATATACCCCCAGGGGGTATGAGGGGCAAGGTGGTACGCACCTCCGCGGGGTTCCCTTGAGTGAGGCGTCAGTCCTTCACCTTCACATGAAAGCCAGCCTTGTTGAGGGCCTTCACGAGCTCGACCGCGTCGAACTCGCCGGTGACGGTGGCCGTCTTGTCCTTCTCCTTCGCCGTGTCGCTGGTCACACCCTTCACGTCTTTAATGGCCTCCCGGAACGACTCCACGCACCCCTCGCACGAGTTGTGAAACCCTGTCACGGTAAGCGAGGCGACTTTGCCGGCCTTGACCCTGCTGTCGTCCTTGAACGCAACCACCTTTCCGGTGGGCTCGCCGTGGAAGCCGGCCGCAGACAGGGCATCGACGGCCTTCTGGGCGGTCTTTGCGTCGGGGGCGGTGAACCGCACCGAGCGTTCCTTCTGCGTGGTGGCGACGGCACTGACCCCGTCCACCTTCTTGACGACCGCCGCCGCCTCCTTCGCACAGCCGGGGCAGCACATGTGCACGCCCTTGAGCTCCACCTTCACGGGCTCTTCCCCGGCAGCGGGCCCGGGCGAAGCCGCTCCGAGGATGACGGCGAAGGCGGTGGCGAGGCACGACGGGACGAGCTTTGCCATCAGGACGACCCTCGGCCGGAGGTGGTGGGGCATCGGGGCTAAGGGAACTCCGGTCACTCCCTCGGCCGGACAGCCGCACCGACGTTGTAGCCGCCCCTGACGGCGGTGTCCAACACCCCCCGCCATCGGCCCGGCGCTGAAGTGGGTTACTTCTTATCCCCGTACCACTCCTTCCGCCAGGCTTTGAGCTGGTCGATCTCCTTCTCCTGGTCATCGACCATCTTCTTGGCCATCGCTTTCAGTTCCGGCCGGGTGGCGTGCTCGAGGGCGTCCTTCGCCATTCGGACGGCCCCCTCGTGGTGCGGGATCATCATGTCGATGAACCGCTTCTCGTACTCGGCGTCCTTCCCGCCCAGGGCCTTCACCATCTTCTCGTTCATCTGCCGCATGTGGGCCGACATCTCAGAGGCCTTCGGATGCTCGTGATCCGTTGGCTTCCCTTTCGGCGGGTCGTCCCGGGCGACCCCCGTGACGAAGCCGGCCCCGACAACCACAACCGCGACCGTGACCCGGCGCATGGTGGTCCCCCGCAGGACTCGGGACCGGCAACAGGCCGATCCGCCCACGACTAAAGTCGCAATTCGAATGCCGCACCCGACTCGCGAGCATCACGGGCGTGGAAGAGCCGAAGCCCGCGTGGGAGAGAGGCGTTCAGAGGCGAGATTGTCCTTGCCTCGGGCGGAGGAGCCATATAATACCCATAGGGGGTATGGGTATGTCTGACTCACGCGATTTGACGCTCAAGATCCTCGGGATGCACTGCGGGGGCTGCGCCCGCCGGGTGCGGGCCGCACTCGACCAGACACCCGGCGTGACCGTGAAGGCGGTAGCGGTCGGCTCGGCCACCGTCGCCCTCGACCCGGCACGGGCCACGGTCGAGTCGGTGGTGACCGCCCTCTCCCGGGCCGGCTACCAGACCCAGCCGGAGGGTGAACATGCCGGCCGTTGATTTACTCGTGGCCGTAGCCGGCCTCGCCCTCATCGCCTGGGTGAACTGGTACTTCTTCCTGGCCGGACAGCGGGCCGTTCAAGCCTCCTCCGGCTCCAGCGGCCGCCAGGAGGTGACCGTCACCGTCCGCGGCGGCTACGAGCCGTCGGCCGTCCGGGTCCAAGCGGGACAGCCCCTGTCTCTCGTCTTCGACCGCCAGGAGTCGTCCGGCTGTTCCGAGGAGGTGGTCATCCGGGACTTCGGCGTCCGCCGGTATCTGCCGGCGTTCCAGAAGACCGCCGTCGAGCTTACGCCGTCAGGGCCCGGGACCCACGAGTTCACCTGCGGGATGGGGATGCTCCGCGGCCGGCTCATCGTCGAGTAAGGAGAACACCGGTGTCAGCGACCCACGACAACCACCCCGCTCCCTCCAGCGCACCGACCCGGGTGACTCTCTCCGTTTCCGGCATGTCGTGCGCCGCCTGCCAGGCCCACGTCCAGGGGGCTCTCGAAAAAACCCCCGGGGTCGGCAAGGCGACGGTGAACCTCATGACCCACGAGGCCACGGTCGACTTCGACCCGGCCGTGGTGACCACCGGGAAGCTCGTCGAGGCGGTCGAAGCGACGGGCTACGGGGCAGCCCTCCCGAACCAATCTGCCTCGGCTTCCGACGAGCAGGAGGAGCGCGACCGGGCCGCAAGAGAAGAGTTCGTAGGCCTCAGGCGAAAGGCCGTGTTGAGCCTCGCCCTCGGGGCCGTGGCGATGCTCGCCTCGATGCCGCTCATGGCGGCGGGTGGTGAGGCCGCGATGCGGGACCCGGTCATGGGCTGGGTCATGCACACGCTCTCCCCCACCGCCGAGCGCCTCCTCCCGTGGCTCCACGCGGTAAATCCGACGGCCTTAGGCTACTTCCTGCTGGTCGCCACCGCCGTCGTCATGGGGTGGGCGGGGCAGCACTTCTACACCCGCGCCTGGGCGGCGTTCCGCCACCACGCGGCCGACATGAACACGCTCATCGCGGTCGGGACCGGGGCGGCGTTTCTGTACTCGGTCGTGGCCACCGTCGCGCCTGAGTTCTTCACCCGCTACGGGGTGGCCCCCGATGTCTACTACGAGGCGGTCATCATCATCATCGCCCTGGTCCTCGTCGGGAACATGCTCGAGGCCCGGGCCAAGGGGCAGACGAGTTCCGCACTCCGCTCCCTCATCGGCCTTCAGCCGAAGACCGCCCGGGTCGTCCGCGACGGGAGCGAAACCGACGTGCCGCTCGCTTCCGTCCGCGAGGGCGACGTGGTCGTGGTCCGCCCGGGCGAGCGGCTCCCGGTCGACGGGGTGGTCGAGGGCGGGGCGAGCGCCGTCGACGAGTCGATGCTCACCGGGGAACCCCTCCCGGTCGAAAAGCAAATAGGCGACCGAGTCATCGGCGGGACGGTCAACAAGACCGGGGCGTTTCGCTACCGGGCGACGACCCTCGGGGCGGCAAGCGTTCTCGCCCAGATCGTCCGGCTCGTCCGCGAAGCCCAGGGGTCGAGGGCCCCGGTCCAGCGGCTCGCCGACCGGGTGAGTGCCGTGTTCGTGCCGGTGGTGGTGTCCGTCGCCATCGCCACCTTCGTCGTCTGGTTCGTGGCCGGCCCCCCGGGGGGCGGCGCGGCCGTACGGGCCTTTGCCGCAGCCGTGTCGGTCCTCATCATCGCCTGCCCGTGCGCCATGGGGCTCGCCGTGCCGACGGCCGTCATGGTCGCAACCGGTCGCAGCGCCGAACTCGGGATCCTCATCAAGGGCGGCGAGGCCCTCCAGACCACCCGGTCGGTGTCGGTCGTCGTGCTCGACAAGACCGGGACCGTCACCGAAGGAAAGCCCACCGTCACCGATGTCGTCCTTCCGGAAGGACAGGGACCCGGCACTCCCGACGCCGAACTCCTCGCCCTGGTCGCAAGCCTCGAGAACGCGTCCGAGCACCCGCTCGCGGCCGCCGTCGTCGAGTACGCAAAGTCCAGGGGCATCACCCCACGGCCGGTGGACGGCTTCGAAGGCAAGACCGGACGCGGGGCTGTGGGCTCTGTAGCCGGGGTGGAAGTCGCGGTCGGGAACCGGGCGCTCATGCGAGAAATCGGGGTCGACGCAGCGCCGCTCCAGGCGGCCGCCGAACGGCTCGCCTCAGACGGGAAGACCGCCATGTACGTCTCCGTGGCAGGAACGCTCTCGGCCGTCATCGCCGTTTCCGACCCCGTAAAGCCGACCTCGCGCGAAGCCATCGGGCAGCTAAAACGCCTGGGGATCGACGTCGTCCTCCTCACCGGCGACACCGAGAAGACGGCCCAGGCCGTGGCCCGCTCGGTCGGCATCGACCGGGTCGTGGCCGGCGTCCTCCCGGACGGAAAAGTGGCCGAGGTGAAGCGGCTCCAAGCCGCAGGCTTCGTGGTGGCGATGGTCGGGGACGGCGTGAACGACGCCCCGGCCCTGGCCCAGGCCGACATCGGCATCGCTGTCGGGTCCGGGACCGATGTCGCCATCGACGCGAGCGACGTGACGCTCATGCGGGGGGACTTACGAAGCGTCCCCACCGCCATCGCGCTCTCGAAAAAGACCATGCGGGTGATGAAGCAGAACCTGTTCTGGGCGTTCGCCTACAACGTGGTCGGGGTCCCGGTCGCGGCCGGCGTCCTCTACCCCGTCCTGGGCGTCCTCCTCTCCCCCATCCTCGCAAGCGCCGCCATGGCGGTGAGCTCGACCTGCGTCGTGGCGAACAGCCTCCGGCTCCGCCGCATCAACTTGGGGTAACTTGGGAAAGAACAACAGGAAGTACCGTATGCCGAACAAAAAACCATTACCGTGCGACCAGGATAACATCGACCGGGGCCGCAAGGCCCTGGCGGTCGACCCCGACATCAAGGCGAAAAACCTCGCGCGGCTTAACCGCATCGAGGGCCAGGTGCGGGGTCTTTACAAGATGGTCGAGGCCGACCGTTACTGCCCCGACATCTTGTCCCAATTGTCGGCCGTCCACGAGGCGCTCCGCGGCGTCGGCCGCGAGCTCATGCGGAACCACCTCCGCCACTGCCTCCAGCACGCAGCTAAAAACGACTCCGCCGCCGCAAGCGACATGTACGACGAGCTCGTCCAGCTCATGTACCAGAACGCGCGGTGACCAGTCCGAGCGGGATAGGTCAAGGCCCTCGAGTTAAGCACGAGCGGAGTTGACGGAGCGAGGCAGTGCTCCCGATGCTGCTCCCCCAGCTGCGAAAGATTTGGGCTTGCGGACGGCTGGACGGGGTGCGCAAAATACTTCAACTTTTTTGAAGGATTTTGCATGGCCCGAAACACCGCTCGAGTGCTCACAGCTACCGCACAAGAGCAGGGCGGCTACTTCACCGCCAAGCAGGCGGCCGATGCCGGGTACGAGTACCCCCAGCTCGTCTACCACGTGACGGCCGGGAACTTCGAGCGGGTCGCCCACGGCCTCTACCGCCTGCCCGCCGTCCCGCCGGCCGAGCACGACGACCTCATCCGCCTCGCCTTCTGGAGCCGGAACCAAAAGGACGAGCCCCAGGCCGTCGTCTCGCACGAGTCGGCCCTCGTCCTCCACGACCTCACCGACCTCCTCCCCGAGCACATCCACCTGACCGTCCCGCGGACGTTCCGAAAGCCCGCCCCGAAGGGGGCCGTCCTCCACAAGGCGGCCCTCGCCCCGGACGAGGTCGAGGAGCGCACGGGGTTCCGCGTCACCGCGCCGCTCCGGACGCTGCTCGACGCCGGGGCAAGCGGGGTGAGCCAGGAGCAGCTTGCTATCGCCGTCCGCGACGCGATCGCCCGTGGGCTCGTCCGCCGGTCGGCGCTGGAGCCAGCGGCGCGAACGTCCCCGCACGGCGAGTGGCTCGCGGCGGCGATGGGGAAGAAGCCGGCAGGAGGCCGCAGGTGACGAAGGCGTTCAAGAACCCGGCCGCGTTCAAGACGTCGCTCGAGGCCAGGCTCCGCACCCGCGCGGCTGGAACCGGCGTGCCGTTCCAGACGCTCCAGCTCAAGTTCGTGATGGAGCGGCTGCTCGCCCGGCTGTTCCACTCGCCCGACGCGCCGTGGCTCCTAAAGGGCGGGTTCGCGATGGACCTCCGCTACCGCCCCAGGGCGCGGACGACGAAGGACATCGACCTGTCGATGGTGTTCGTGTCGGCGAGCGGCCCGGGCGACCTTCGGGACCTACTCCAGGCCGCAGCCGAAACCGACCTGGGCGACTTCCTCACGTTCCGCATCGGGGAGATGAAGCGCGAGCTGACTAACGCCCCCAAGGGCGGCGGGCGGTTCCCGGTCGAGTGCGTGCTCCTCGGGAAGACGTACGCCAAGTTCGGGCTCGACGTCGGCATCGGGGACGCGGTCGTGGGCGAGCCGGAGGTGCTGACCGGCGACGACGTGCTCGGGTTCGCCGGGGTCGGCCCCGCGGTCGCGCGGGCGATCCCAAAGCCCCAGCAGTTCGCGGAAAAGGTGCACGCTTACACGTTCCCGTGGCAGGGGCGGTTGAACACCCGCACCAAGGACCTGGTGGACCTCGTGCTCCTGATCGAGCGTGGGCGGCTCGAGCCGGCCCACATCCGGGCCGCGCTCGCCGCCACGTTCGCGGTTCGCGGCACGCACCTGCTCCCCGAGACCTTGCCGCCCCCTCCCGCCCACTGGAAGGCGGACTTTCCCGGCATGGCGACCGAGGCCGGACTGTCCGCCACCGACCACCTGGCCGCGTTCGGCGTGCTCGAACGATTCTGGACGGCCAACGCCTTGGGGCGGCCGTAACCCCTCTGCAACGAACCATCGGTAGCTTCCGACATCGACCGGGGTTTCGTCGCACCTGGCGACCTCCCTCGCGACGAGCACCGCCTTCGGGCTCCCTCCGGCTCTGGGGGATGTCTCAGGACCGTCACGCGGACGCACCCCCTTCTGCCGTCGGCCGGCCGTCGCGGTGCCAGCCACGGGTGAGCACCGCGAGCGGCGACCGACGGCGGCGGGGGATGCGAATAACTCCGGGCGAATCTGCCCGCCGAGGGGCCGGACACAAGGACGACGGCCCGAGCCGCTCGCCCCACCCGGCGTCCTCCCAGGTGCGTCCTCCGCGGCCGCGCCGGACGCCAATTTTTCTTCCGGCTACTGACATCGCGCCCTCCCCCGAAACGCGCTCTGATCCAGGGAGCCACTTACGGAGGGCCCGACCCCATGTCCGCGTGCTACTGCTGCCAGACCCGCAACGTGACCGACAAGAGGCACTGCACCTGCGCCGGCGGGACCTGCCGGCGGCACGCCCCGCTCTGCCGGGGGCACTGCCCCTGCGGGCCGCCGGACGACGAGCCGGCCGCCCTCGACCTGCTGGAGGACCCGAACGGGCCGTTCGGGGATTTGCCCCCGCTGCCCCGGCCGGGTTAACCTCGGCCCATGACCGAGCCGTTCATCGACCCCGCCTCCCCCCGCTCGCTGGCCCTGTGCCGGCGGGCGGAGATCCTCATCGAGAAGATGGGGCGGGTCCACTCGACCGACGGGGCGGTGCTGTTCGAGACCGCCGAGGAGCGGGGCTGGGTCGACGCGATCCGGTTCTTCGCCCTGAAGGGGACGCTCACCGACGAGGGGTTGACCGACGCCGAGGAGTCCGTGGCCGAGACCGAGAAGTGGGTCGACGAGCACCTCGCCGCCCAGGACGACTTCGCGTGGCCCCCACTCCCCCCGACCCCGGGGGCGGAATGACCGCGCCTTCACTCGCCCAATTGAACCTGACCGGCCGGGCCGACGAGCTACTCGCCCGGCTCGACCACGTCACCCCGCACGACGGGGACGGCCTTTCCGCCGTCGCCCGGGAGCGGGGGTGGGTGGAGGCGGTCCGGCATTTCGCGGCCCGGGGGCTGCTGACCCCGGTCGGAACTTCTGACAGGGCGTCTGACAGGGCGTCTGAAAACCGGTCTGGTTCCGGGGCCGGTTTTCGGTTGCCGGCGTCGGTCATGACACGCAAGCGGTACCCGACGGACCTGACCGACGCCCGGTGGGGGCGGCTGGAGCCCTTGACCCCCAAGCCCAAGTCCGGCACCAGGAAGGGCGGGCGGCCGGCCACCGACCGGCGGGAGGTCCCGAACGCGGTCTTCTACCACCTGCGGGGCGGGTCGTCGCGGGAGCCGCTGCCCCGCGACTTCCCCCACTACAAGGCCGTGTTCCACTGCTCCACCCGGTGGCGCGGGAGCGGGCTGTGGGAGCGGGTCCACGACCGGCTCCGCGAGGACGTGCGGATCGAGGCCGGGTGCCCGCCCCACCCGGCGACCGGGCGGATCGACCGCCAGGCGGTCGAGACGACCCGCACCCGCGGTCGCCGCGGACCCGGGTGGTCTTGACCGTCTGGCGGTCGATCCGCCCGGTGGCCGGCTGGGGCGGGTGCCCGGCCTCCATCCGGGTGTCCTCCCGCAGGCGGGCGTGGACCGCCTCCCGCACCCCGGACACCCGCCACGCCCGGAGGTGGTGGTACACCGTCCGCCACGGCGGCAGGTCGTGGGGGAGCAGCCGCCACGCCCCGCCGGACCGGAGCAGGTAGAAGACGGCGTCCACCACCCCCCGCCGGTCGGCCGGCGGTCGCCCGCCCCGGCGGGTGCCGGACTTGGGCCTCGGCAGGAGCGGCTCCAGCCGCTCCCACTGGGCGTCGGTCAGGTCGGTGTCGTAACGCTTGCGTGCCATGGTCGGCACAGATAAACAAACCGGCCCACCAGGGCGAGGCCAGTTCTCATTCACGATCCGGGTGATGGTGTCTATTCTGTCCTCGGCAGGATTCCCGATCTCCGCCGG